>JBFXEK010000040.1:0-8425 GCA_050180155.1 Thiomonas sp.
AAGCTGCGGCTGAGTTCCTCGATGGCGAACAAAATTCCCGCCAGCGGGGTGTTGAACGCCCCCGACAACCCGGCTGCAGACCCGGCCAGCAGCAACAAGCGCTGCAACCGTGGCGACACCCGCGGGTAGAAGCGGCGCATTTCGTACATGATCGACGCGCCCAGATGCACCGTCGGCCCTTCGCGCCCGAGGGTTAGCCCGCCGAGCATACCCAGCAAACCGACGCCGACCTTGCCGACGATGATGCGCCAGCCGAACAGCCGCGGCGCGCGCGCTGGATCGTAGGGGCCGTGCAGCGCGGCGATCACCTGCGGAATGCCGCTGCCGTCGCTCCCCTGGAACCAGCGCCGTGTCAGCCACACCGCGGTGGCGGTCAGCGCCGGGGTGATGAGCAACGCCAGCCAGGCGCGGCCGTCGATCCACTGCAAGAACAACGCCAGGACGTCGTTGGTCCAGTTGGCGAACTGCACTGCGGCCAGCCCCACCAGCAGCGCGCCCAGCCACAGCACGCCGTACTTCAGCCACGATTTACGCAGTTCCCTGCGGGTCAGGCGCCACATGACGGCGGCGCGGTTGTGAGCGATCATGCCGCATAGCATATCTGCACCGCCGCCGCACGTGCTGCCGGCCGCGCACGGCGCCCGCCGCGACTGCGGCGGCCTGCCGCCAGCCGCGCGGCCGGGCCATACCCCGCAGAGTAAATCTCAATAGAAACAAAACGTTGCGTGAATCCTTGGCGCCAACTCAGGCATTGCACTTAAGGGTTTTTACGCACTAGGATAACCCTGGTTTTTGACAAAAGTTAAGAAAAACAAAAACCAGAGTCCGTTCACAACCGCCCTTTGCGAGACATCCGTTCCATGCGTTCCCTTCATCAACTCAGCGTGCCGGAAAAACTGCTCCACACCGGCTTCATTTTTTTGGTTTGCGTCGGCCTGTTGTGCGCCGAGGCGTATCTGTACGTCACCCACACCGGGTTGGACGGTAAAACCGGCGTGACGCTCAAAGACATCCAGATTTCGTACTACGGCAACCGCGACAGCAGCAAGCTGCAAACCGTGCTGCCGACCATGTTCACCAACGCCGGCATTCCCAAGGAACAGTGGCCGCAACTGCAAAAAACCATCGACGACTGGGTGGTCGGCGGGCAGACCAAGGCGGGGTACGACACCCAGATCAAACCCTTGCTGGCACAACACTGCCTGATGTGCCACAGCGACGCGATGAGCAAGCAACTGCACAACCCGCCGCTGGCCACTTACGACGACGTCAAGGCGGTGGCCAAGGTCGATACCGGCATGTCGTACAACACCATGCTGATGACCGGGATGGTGCACTTGACCATGCTCGGGGTGATTTTCTGGATCGCCGGCTGGCTGTTTTTGCAAACCCGGGTGCACAACCAGATCAAGGCGATCTCGGTCATCACCCCGTTTGCCGCGATGCTGCTCGATTTTTCCGGCTGGTTCCTGACCAAGCAGAACCCCGACTTCGCCTGGCTCGTGCTCATCGGCGGTGCGCTGTCGTGCCCGATCGCCATGCTCGAAATGGGCGTGGCGTTGTTCGATATGTGGATCGGCCTGCCCAAGTTCCTGATGCAGCGCCTGGTCACCGAACTGCCCAAGACCGTCTCGCGGCCGGCCACGGCCTGATGCGTGCGGCCCACCCCCGCTGCCGCGGGGTGTTTGCCATGGCTGTGCGTGTCAAAACGGCGGCCACCGCTCTTTAGAATGAGCGGCATGACAATCGCCAGCCCGCCGCCCGCCTCACGCCTTCCATCGCCGCTGAGCGTCGTCGTCCTTGCCGCGGGCAAGGGCACGCGCATGCGCTCCGATCACCCCAAGGTGCTGCAGCCGCTGGCGGGCAAACCGCTGCTCGGCCACGTGCTCGACACCGTCGAGCAGTTGCACGCCGAGCGCACCGTGGTCGTCACCGGGTTTGGCGCACAGCAGGTGCAGGCGGCGTTCGCCCAGCGGCCGCAGCTGCAGTTTGCGCTGCAGCAGCCGCAGCTGGGCACCGGCCACGCCGTGCAGCAGGCGCTGCCCCTACTGCCCGCCGACGGCGTGTGTCTGGTGCTGTACGGCGACGTGCCGCTGGCGCCGGCGCACAGCCTGCTGCCGCTGGTGGCGCAGGCGCAGGCCGGGGCGCTGGCGCTGCTGACCGTCGAACTGCCCGACCCGACGGGCTACGGCCGCATCTTGCGCGCAGCCGACGGCGCAGTGCTGGGCATCGTCGAACACAAAGACGCCACGCCGGCGCAGCGCGCGCTGCGCGAGTGCAACACCGGCATCGTTTGTGCTCCGCTGGCGGCGCTGCGCCGCTGGCTGGCCGCGCTGCGCAACGACAATGCGCAGGGCGAGTACTACCTGACCGACATCGTCGCGCTGGCGGTAGCCGAGGGTGTGCCCGTGCGCGCCTCGACCGTGGCCGACGCCGACGACGTGCTCGGCGTGAACGACCGCCGTCAGCTCGCGCACCTGGAGCGCGTGGTGCAGCGGCGCGCCGCCGACCGCCTGCTCGACGCCGGGGTGACGTTGGCCGACCCCAGCCGCATCGACGTGCGCGGCAGCCTGCACTGCGGCCGTGACGTGTTCATCGACGTCGGCTGCGTGTTCGAGGGCCAGGTGCATCTGGCCGACGGCGTGCGCGTCGGCGCGTACTGCGTGCTGCGCGACGTGCGCGTCGGCGCGGCCACGCAGATCCAGCCGTTTTGCCACCTCGACGGCGCGGCCATCGGCGCCGACGCCGCCATCGGCCCGTTCGCCCGATTGCGCCCGACCACGGCGCTGGCCGACGGCGTGCACATCGGCAACTTCGTCGAAGTGAAAAACTCCACCCTCGGCGCTGGCAGCAAGGCCAACCATCTGAGCTACGTCGGCGATGCCACCGTCGGCGCGCGAGTGAATTTCGGCGCCGGCACCATCGTCGCCAACTACGACGGCGCGAACAAGCACCGCACCATCGTCGAGGATGATGCGCATACCGGGTCGAACTCGGTGCTGGTGGCGCCGATCACCGTCGGCGCCGGGGCGACCATCGGCGCGGGCTCGACGGTGAGCAAAAACGTTCCCGCGGGCAAACTCACCGTGGCGCGCGCGCGCGCCGTCACGCTGTCCGATTGGAGCCGCCCGGTCAAGGCGAAGTGACCGCCGGCAACGGCACGCGCGGGGCGAATTTGCTGCGGTGCACCGAAAAAAACGTCCGCACATTGCGCACCTGATTGGCTGCGGTGAACAGCCGGTGCGCCAAGGCGTGGTAAGCCGGCATGTCGGCGACGAACAGCACCAGCACGAAATCAGGCCCAGGCGACACCTGGTAGCACTGCTGCACTTCGGGCACGCCGGCGACCAGCGCCTCGAACGCCGCCAGCCGCTCTGCCGTCTGCGCCGACAAAGTGATTTCGACAATCGCCGTCAACCCGGCTTGCAGCCGCTGCGCGTCGACGATGGCGATGCGCCGCTCGATCACCCCGGTCTGCACCAGCCGCCGCACCCGACGCAAGCAGGTCGGCGCGGTCAGGTGGGCACGTTGCGCCAGCTCCTGGTTGCTCAGCGCACAGTCTTGCTGCAGCAGATCGAGCAGGCGGCGATCGGCGTCGTCGAGGACGGTAGCGGGGTGGGTGGGCATGAGTTTGACGCTCGATGGCCGCCTGCAGCGCTCCACCCCTGGTCAAGGGGGAGCACGGCGACAGCCCTTGCGAATCGCGGAGAAAAAGCAATATTCCTTCAATAGATCGTTGGATTCGAGAGAATATTTCATCGCGCATCACTGATGAAATTTTTATTCATTTTCCGCCAACGATTACAGCCCTTTTTCATGATGCTCTTTTTATCATCGCTGCAGCTCAACTCGACGGAGATTTGACCATGTGTGGCATCGTCGGCGCCGTGGCGCAACGCAACATCGTCCCCGTGCTGATCGAAGGGCTGCGGCGGCTGGAGTATCGTGGCTACGACTCCTGCGGCATCGCGGTGTACGCCGACGGCGCACTGCGCCGCGCGCGCAGCGTGGCGCGGGTGGCCGAACTCGACGCGCAAACGCACGAACTGCAGGCGTTCACCGGCATCGCCCACACGCGCTGGGCGACGCACGGTGCACCGACCACGGTCAACGCGCACCCGCATTTCTCCGGCGGGCCGAACAACGCCGCGGACTCGGCGCACATCGCCGTCGTGCACAACGGCATCATCGAAAACTACGAGGCGCTGCGCGCCATGCTGCAGTCCGACGGCTACCGCTTCGAAACGCAGACCGACACCGAGGTCATCGCCCACCTGATCGACCATCTCTACGCCGGCGATCTGTTCGAGGCGGTGCAGGCGGCGAGCAAACATTTGCACGGAGCCTACGCCATCGCCGCGTTCAGCCGGGAAGAGCCGCACCGCATCGTCGGCGCGCGCGACGGTTCGCCGCTGGTCGTCGGCCTGGGCAACGGCGAAAACTTCCTCGCCTCCGACGCGCTGGCGCTGGCCGGAGCGACCGACCGCTTCATCTTCCTCGAAGACGGCGACGTCGCCGACCTGCAGATCGGCCAGGTGTGGATCGTCGACCGCGACGGCAAGACCGTGGAGCGCCCGGTGCGCACCATCACCGCGTTCAGCGCCGCGGTCGAGCTCGGGCCCTACCGCCATTTCATGCAAAAAGAAATTTTCGAGCAGCCGCGCGCCATCGCCGACACGCTCGAAGGCGTCAAGGCCATCACCCCGGCGCTGTTCGGCACGCAGGCGCTGGCGGTGTTTCCGAGGATCAGCAGCGTGCGCATCCTCGCCTGCGGCACGAGCTACTACGCCGGCATGACGGCCAAATACTGGATCGAAGCCATCGCCCGCGTGCCAGTGGAGGTGGAAGTGGCCAGCGAATACCGCTACCGCGAATCGGTACCCGACCCGAACGCGCTGGTGGTGGTGGTGTCGCAGTCGGGCGAAACCGCCGACACCTTGGCAGCGCTCAAACACGCCAAACAACTCGGTCACAGCCACACCCTGGGCGTGGTCAACGTCGCCACCAGCGCCATGGTGCGCGAAACCGCGATGCAGTTCTTCACCCGCGCCGGAGTGGAAATCGGCGTGGCCTCGACCAAGGCGTTCACCACGCAACTCGTCGCGCTGTACCTGCTCGCCGGTGCGCTGGCGCGCGCCAAGGGCAGGCTGAGCGACACGCGCGAAGCCGCGATGCTCAGCGCGTTGCGCCATCTGCCTGCGGCCGTGGGCAGCGTGCTTGCGCTGGAGCCGCAAATCATCGCCTGGGCCGAGCAGTTCGCCCGCCGCGACAACGCGCTGTTCCTCGGCCGCGGCATGCACTATCCGATTGCGCTCGAAGGCGCGCTCAAGCTCAAGGAAATCAGCTACATCCACGCCGAAGCCTACCCCGCGGGCGAACTCAAACACGGCCCGCTGGCGCTGGTGACCGCAGCCATGCCGGTGGTTGCGGTGGCGCCGCACGACGCGCTGCTCGACAAGCTCAAGAGCAATCTGCAGGAAGTGCGTGCCCGCGGCGGCGAGCTCTACGTGTTCGCCGACGCCGACGGCCAGATCGAGTCCAGCGCCGGCGTGCACCTCATCCGCCTGCCCGAACACTACGGCGACCTGTCGCCCATCCTGCACGTGGTGCCGCTGCAACTGCTGGCCTACCACACGGCAACCGCACGCGGCACCGATGTGGACAAACCACGCAACCTGGCCAAGAGCGTGACGGTGGAGTGAGCCGCGGCTTCATCCCCGGCTGGTTCAGCGTCCGCCGGCCCTGGGCGCGGCGTGACCGCTGACCGCCGCGCCGTCGTGCGGCCGCAACCGGGCGAAAGCCGGCAGCGCCAGCAGCGGCAGCACCGCCAGCAACAAAAAAGCGGTGTGAAAAGTCAGGAGCGACGGCTTCAACGACTGCGGCGCGAGCAGCCCCAGCCAGGTCGCGGCAAGCGACACGCCCAGACTCACCGTGAGCTGCTGCAGCAGCCCGCCCAGGCTGGTTGCGCGGCTCAGTCGCGGCGCGGGTACGTCGGCGTAAGCCAGAGTGTTGGACGTCATGAACTGAATGGAGCGCACGAGGCCGTAGACCACGATGGCAGCGGCAATCCCCGCCATCGCGGTGTGCCGCCCGATCGAGGCGAAGCTCGCCAGCGAAACCGAGCAGGCGACTGCGCTGCCCAGCAGCAACAGGCGAAACCCCAACCAGCGCAGCGCCCAGCCGACGCCGACTCGAACCAGCGGCGACGCTGCGGCCGACAACAAGGTGAGGGCACCGGATTGCACCGGGCTCATGCCCAAGCCGAGTTGCAGCATCAACGGCAGCAGGTAGACCGGGCCGTTCATGGCGATGCGGCACAGCCCGCCGGCCAGAGTGGCAATGCCGAATCCGCGCTCGCGCAACAGCGTCAGATCGACGGCGGGATCCGCCCGGCGTTTGCTGTGGCCAACGAATAGGAGCAGCAGCGCGGCAGCGCCAGCGACCATCGGCACCAACGCCGCAGCAGGCCAGCGGGAAGCCACCTCCAGGCTGAACTGCAGCAGGCCCACCGCCATGCCGAACAACACGAAACCGAGCAGATCGAACGCGGGCGGCGTCGCTGCGGGCTCGGTTTGGAGCCAGCGCACAGCCAGCCCGATGCCGATCAAACCCAGCGGCAGGTTGACGAAAAAAATCCATCGCCACGACAGTGCCGTGGCGAGGTAGCCGCCGAGCAGGGGCCCGACGAGCGGGCCGATGATCGCCGGCAACGTGGCGTAGGTCGTCGCCCGCACCAATTGCGCGCGTGCAAAGCTGCGCAACAAGATCAGCCGACCGACCGGAGTCATCATCGCACCGCCCAGCCCCTGGAGCACGCGCATGGCAACGAGCAGGGGAAAGCTCTCGGCCATACCGCATAGCGCCGAGGCGACGGTGAATAACCCGAGCGCCGCGATGAACACGCGGCGCGCACCGAAACGGTCGGCGAACCAGCCGCTGAGCGGTATGAAGACCGCCAGCGTCAGCACATAAGCGCTGACCGCCAGGCTCATCTGCACCACGCCGACCTGCAACGACTGCGCCATGGCAGGAATGGCAGTGGTGACGATGGTAGCGTCGATCTGCTCGAGCAAAAACGCGAAGGCCACGACCACGGCGACCCACGGCGGCGATAGTTGCCGCGGGGTCTGCTCCGAGGTGGCAGTGGGCAGGCTCACGCCGCACATTGTCCGCGCCGCAGCGGTGCGCGTACAAACTTGACAGTGCATTGACAGGCCTTGGCGTATCGGCACGAAGCAGGCAGTGCGCCCTTTCTCCAGAGGCGAACCAGGCGCTGGCCTGGCACAACGCGGGGATGACGCGCGCGCAGCAGGACACGCTCAGCGAAAGCCAACGGCAACAGTTGCTCCACCCCAACGCCGCGATGCACAGCGAGCGCGGTCTGTGGTGCCAAGCGCATCAGGCGGATCACGCCAACCGCCCGACTTATTTGCGGCTCGTGCGCGAATATCGTCAAACCCGCGCACGATGAAGGCAGATAGTGCGGCCCAATTGCAAAACCGTAGCAAAACCGCAGCAAAACCGTGCGGTATCAATTCTGGACTGTGGTGCTGACGAACATCCCACCTGCGGCAACGCGCGTGGCAGACGCAGCGTGCGGGCGGCAGGCTGATCCGTCGCGCCCCAGCGGATGACACGGCAGCGCGCGGCGCTGCGCGGCCGTCGGCTCCCCCCTAGAATTGGCGCAGCGCAGCACGACTGCTTGCTTTTTCCCGACTGCACGACCGCCGACTCCATGAGCGCCGACACTCCCCTTTCCCCCCCCGATCTATCGCACATCGCCCCGCGCGAACAGGCGGAAATCCTCGCCCAGGCCCTGCCATACATCCGCAAATTCCACGGCAAGACTCTGGTCATCAAATACGGCGGCAACGCCATGACCGACCCTGAACTGCAACAGGATTTCGCCGAAGACGTCGTGCTGCTCAAACTCGTCGGCATGAACCCGGTGGTGGTGCACGGCGGCGGTCCGCAGATCGACGAGGCGCTGGGGCGCATCGGCAAAAAAGGCACGTTCATCCAGGGCATGCGCGTGACCGACGCGGAAACCATGGAAGTCGTCGAGTGGGTGCTGGCCGGTCAGGTGCAGCAGGACATCGTCGGCCTGATCAACCATGCCGGCGGCAAGGCGGTGGGGCTGACCGGACGCGACGGCGGGCTGATCCGCGCGCGCAAGCTGCGCATGCGCGACCGCGACAACCCCGAGACCGAGATCGACGTCGGCCAGGTGGGCGAAGTCGCCGCCATCGACCCCTCGGTGGTCAAGGCGTTGCAGGACGACCAGTTCATCCCCGTGATTTCGCCCATTGGCTTCGGCGAGGACAACGCCGCGTTCAACATCAACGCCGACGTCGTCGCCGGCAAGCTCGCCGAAGTGCTGCGCGCGGAAAAGCTGCTACTGCTGACCAATACCCCCGGCGTGCTG
>JBFXEK010000041.1:0-8342 GCA_050180155.1 Thiomonas sp.
CAAGTGGCCGACGGTGGACGTGTTCGTCCCCAGCTACAACGAGGACGCCGAAATCCTCGAAACCACGCTGATCGCCGCGCTGAACATGCGCTACGCCACGGGCAAGCTCAAGGTGTATCTGCTCGATGACGGCGGCACGGAGCAAAAGCGCAACGACCGCGACCCGGTCAAGGCCGCCGCAGCCCAAGAGCGCCACGACGGCTTGCAGGCGCTGTGCGCGCGCATCGGCGCGCATTACCTCACGCGAGCGCGCAACGAACACGCCAAGGCGGGCAATATCAACTCGGCGCTGCAGCACACCGACGGCGATCTGGTGGTGATTTTCGACGCCGATCACGTGCCCACGGCCGACTTTCTCGAACGCACCGTCGGCAGCTTCGTCGCCGACCCGAAGCTGTTTTTGGTTCAGACGCCGCATTTTTTCATCAATCCCGATCCGCTCGAACACAACTGGAAAATCTTTGGCCGTATCCCGAGCGAAAACGAGATGTTCTACAACGTCATCCAGCACGGGCTGGATTTTTGGGAGGCATCGTTTTTTTGCGGTTCGGCCGCGGTGCTGCGGCGTGTCGCGCTGCTCGAAGTCGGCGGCGTGTCGGGCGACTCGATCACCGAGGACGCCGAAACCGCGCTGTCGCTGCACGCACGCGGCTGGAAGAGCGCGTACATCAACCACCCGATGATCGCCGGGCTGCAACCCGAAACGTATTCGGGCTTCATCACCCAGCGGGTGCGCTGGGCGCAGGGCATGCTGCAAATCTTGCTGCTGAAAAACCCGCTGACGCTGCGCGGGCTGCACTGGTGGCAGCGGCTGGCGTACTTCAACAGCGCGTTTTTCTGGTTTTTCCCATTTGCCCGCGTCGCGTTCATGCTGGCGCCGGCCGCCTACCTGATTTTCGGCCTGCACATTTACAACGCCAACCTGCCGCAGTTTTTCGCCTACGCGCTGCCGCACGTAGTCGCGGCGGTGATTGCCTCCGACTACTTGTTTGGCCGGGTGCGTTGGGCCTTCGTCTCCGAGCTGTACGAGCTGACGCAATCGCTGTACGCGCTTTCGGGCCTGATCCGTGTGCTCAAAAGCCCGCGGTCGCCGAGTTTTCTCGTCACGCCCAAAGGCGAACAGCGCGACGAAGAATTCATCTCCGATCTGGCCACGCCGTTTTACTGGCTGTTCATGCTCGCCATCGTGTCGATGGGGTTTGGCGTGTGGCGCTGGTTTGCCGACCCGCTCACGCGCGACACCACGCTGATCACCATGGGCTGGGAGCTGTTCAATCTGGTGCTGCTCTCCGGCGTCATGGGGGTGCTGCTCGAACGCCGCCAGCGCCGCGGCGCACCACGCATGCCCATCGGCGCCGCTGCCGTGCTCATCGCTGCCGATGGCCGCAAGGCGGCGGCGCGGTTTGCCGATCTGTCGGCCACCGGCTGCAGGCTGACATTGTCCAAATCGCTGTTGTTTCCCCCGCTGGCGCCGCTGACGCTGGAGGTGTTCATCCCGGCGCTCAAACGCCAGGCACGGCTGCATCTGCGTCTGGCCTGGCAGCGCGGCCACGAGCTCGGCGCACAGTTCGAGCCCGCCGATGTGGAGGAAAAACGGCAGGTCGTTGCGCTGGCTTACGGCGACAGCCAGCGCTGGGTGGCGTTCCGCCACAGCCGCGAGGCGATGGCGCGCAGCATCCCGGCGGCGGCGTGGTTTTTGATCCGCCACGGCGCCATCGGGCTGGTGCAGCATTTCGGCCAGCTCAGCCGCGTGTCGCTGCGTCAATTGCATGGCCTGACCCGGCAGGCACAGCTCATTGCCTGGCGCGCGCTGCGTCTGTCTTGGCGGGCGACACGCGCCTGGGTGCTCGACCAGACTCCTTCCCGACCTTGAGCCATCCTGCCATGACCGTATTGGCCGCTTTGCTTCGATCGCCCGCTGCACTGCTTCGCGGGCTGGCGCTGCTCGTCTGGTGCGCCCTGGCGGCACCAGCATGGGCGAAACCGCAGCCCGAGGCGACTGCGGCGCAGGCGGCGCAAACCGCGCCGGCGCAGCCGACGCTGTTCGCCGCCAGCCTGCAAAGTTTCATGCCGCAACCGGCGCCGCTGATGCTGCGCGGCGCCAGCGGCCAGGAGTCGTTGTCGCTGCCGGTGTCGCGTCGGCTGCTCATCCGCCGCGCGGTGCTGCACCTGGTGGCCACCAACTCGGTGTCGCTGCTGGGGGCGCGATCGCAACTGCAAATCCGTCTGGGCGGGCAGATCGTCGCGCAAATCGCGCTCGATCCGAAGCTGCCGCAAATCCAGGCGCAAATCGACTTGCCGCCGCCGCTGCTGCGGGCAGGCTACGACACCCTGACCTTCGCCGTCGCGCAGCACTACACCAACGAATGCGAAGACCCCAGCGCTCCTGAGTTGTGGACGCAGATCGACACCGCGCAGTCGTGGATCGCGTTGGACGCTTCGCTACGCGACTTTCACCCCACGCTGGCGGCGCTGCCCGACGTGTTCGATCCCAAGCTGTGGGGGCCGCAGCAGCTGACCGTGCTCGCCGCGCGGGGCATCGATGCCGACGTGCTGCGTTGGGGCGGGCAGGCGGCGCAGGCCGCGGCGCTGTATCTGGGGTATGCACCGCTGCAACTGCGTTTCAAACAACTGGGCGCAGCGGCGGCAGACGCTGCGGTCGATGCGCCGTTGAAGCTGAGTGCGGCGCAACTCCCGCCGGGCGATGCCGTGCTGCTGGGCACCCGCACCGAGCTGCAGCCGTATTTGTCGAATGCCCTGGCCGCGCGTATCACCGGGCCGTTTCTCGCCATCGAACCGCTGGGCGACAGCGGTCGCTACGTGCTCATCGTCAGCGGGCAGACGGCGCAGCAGGTGGATTTGGCCTTGCGCGCGCTCAACCTGCTCGACTATCCCTACCCCGATGCCACCGCCGCCGTGGTGCGGCAGATCGACTTGCCCCGCCTGCCCGACGACCCGGGGCCGCGCATGGTCTACCCCAACCAGACCGTCAGTTTCGCGCAACTCGGGCTGAAGACCGAGACCTTCGCCGGGTTGTACGGCAAGCAGAACCTGGACTTCACCCTGCCGCCGGACCTGTTCGCGCCGGACAACAGCATGGTGCACCTCAAACTGCGCTTCGCCTACGGCGCCGGGCTGCGCGAAGACTCGGTGCTCAATATTTTGCTCAACGGCCGGTTCCAGTCGGCCATTGCGCTGTCGGCGCGTGACGGCGGGTATTTCCGCGACTACGACGTGGCGATCCCGCTGACGTCGTTCAAACCGGGCAGCAACGTGCTGACGTTCAGCGCGTCGATGATGCCGCTGATCACCGGGCGCTGCCTGGCGATCAACACCGAAAACTTGCGCCTGACGCTGTTCGACGACTCTCGGCTGGAACTGCCCAACGCCGCGCGCGTGACCAGCCTGCCCGACCTGGGCCTGCTGCAGCGCACCGGTTTTCCCTACACCCGCAGGCCGTACGGCGCAGGCGTCGTGTTCGCCATCACACGCGCTGACGCCGCCGACGCTGCGGCCGCCTGGATGCTCGCCGCCAAGCTGGCGCAGGTGCAGAAACTGCCGTTGCTCGACGCCCGCTGGCAAATCGGCAGCGCACGTCTGGCCGAGGCCGGCAACGCCCTTGTCGTCGGCGCGGCTGCCGAGCTGCCGCGGACGCTGACCGAGGTGATGCCGCTGCGTCTGGGTGAGGTGAGCGTGGCGCCTTACCCGGTGGCGGTGACCGCGGCTGGGCCGGGTGAACTCGGCCCGCTGGACCGGCTGTGGCGCTGGCTGGCCAGTCACTTGCGCTTCAGCGCCGAGCCAGAGGTGCCGACCACGGCCTGGGCGACGCAAAACGGTGTCGGTCTGGGACAGCAGGCGGCGCTGATGCAGGCGGCGCTGCCAGACAGCGCCGGCGGCACGTTGACCGTGCTCACTGCCGCACACGGCGGCTCGCTGCTGGCGCAGACCGACGCGCTGATCCAGCCGGCGGTGTGGAGCCAGCTCGGCGGGGATTTGGTGCGGTGGCAGGGACGGCAGCACATCGCACAGCAGATGGTCGGCCCGCGCTATACCGTCGGCCAGGCCGGGTTGAGTTCCCGTCTGGGCTTTTTGCTCTCGCTGCATCCCTGGTTCTGGGCGGTGGTCATCGGTGTGCTCAGCCTGCTGCTGGCGGCCGTGACGCTGCGCCTGCTCATGCGCTTCCGTCATCGGCACCACGCCCGCATCAAGCACAATGCGGATGATTCGACGCCGCTGGTTTGAGCCGCCGCCATGTCTGCCGCTGCGCCTTGCCTTCTCTCCCGCCGCCAGGCCGTGGCGGGTCTGGCCGCGCTCGGCGTCGCGGCGCTACGGCCGCTGGCCGCAGCGGCTCTGCCGCCGTTGATGACCGTATATGCCGTGTGGAAGCAGGCCTTCGTGCGCCCCGACGGTCGGGTGATCGACCCTGGGCAACACGATGCCAGCACGTCCGAGGCGCAGGGTTACGGCATGATCCTGGCGTTGGCCGCAGGAGACCAGGCCGGATTCGACGCCATGTGGGCGTGGGCGCAGCAGCACCTGGCGGTGCGTGACGATGCCTTGTTGGCGTGGCGCTGGATTCCCGGCCAAGGCGTGACCGACAAGAACGACGCCGCCGACAGCGATCTGCTCGTCGCCTGGGCGCTGGCGCGCGCCAGCCGGCAGCGCCCAGCGCTGGCCGCGCCGGCGCGCGCCATGGCGCAGGCGATTCGCGGCAAATTGCTGCGCGACACGCCCTGGGGTACGGTGTTGCTGCCCGCTGTCGAAGGTTTTGACACGCCCAAAGGACAGGTGGTGAACTTGTCCTACTGGGTGTTCCCGGCGCTGCCCGAGCTGGCACGCGTCGACCCGTCGCCGCAGTGGGACGCGCTGCGCAGCAGCGGGCTGAAACTGCTGTCCATCGCCCGCTTCGGCCGCTGGGGTCTGCCGCCGGACTGGCTGCTCTTGGTCAACCCGCTCGTTCCTGATCCCACGCGGCCGCAGCGCTACGGCTACGAGGCGGTGCGCATTCCGCTGTATCTGGCCTGGGCCGGTCTGGCCAGCGAGGAATTGCTCGCGCCGTTCCGTGCGTTCTGGGAGAGTTTTCGCTGCGAGGGGTATCTGCCGGCGTGGACCAATTTTGCCGACGACTCGATCGATTCGTTCGGCGCCAGCCCGGGAATGCGCGCCATCCGCGACTGGATCGAAACCCGCCGTGCGCCCCCCGTGGTCGGCGCCACCCTGGTGCAATCCGGCTATTACTCGGCGACTCTGGCGCTGCTGGTGCAGGCCGCTGCGCGCCAGGCGCCGCCGCCGTATGGCGCAGGAAGTTGAGGCAGCCCGATGATGCGTCCTCGGCAGCATGGCTGGTCACGCCGCCTGGCGCCCCGCGCAGGCGGGGTCGGCGCGTCGTGGGCCAAACCTCTGTGTCTGGCCGCGGCGCTGGCTTACGCTTTCGACGCCACGGTTGCCGCGGCGCCGCGGGTGGACTATTCACCGCAGCCCGGAATGCGTATCGAGCGGCTGCCGCAAAGCGGCGTGCAATACCCGTTGCAGCCAGCAGCCGCGGCAGCGCAGCCGCCTGTGCCTGCGCTGCCGGCGGCGCAGGCAACGCCCGCGGCACGGCGCCCCGTGCCGTCGGCGGCCGCGCACCAGCGCCATGCGGCGCCACAGGCGGCTGAGCCCGGCTGGCCGGAGCTGCAGCTGAAGCTGTCGACCCGGCTGGAATGGCCGGCGCAGCGCGTCGCGCTGCGGCAGGCATCGGCTGCGGTCTCGCCCGAGGCAGCGGTTGCAGCCAGCGCGGCATCGGCCCGGCTGCCGCCGTGGTGGCAAGCGTTGGAGAGCATGTTGCAAGCCGACGAGCAAGGCACGCCGCAGCCAGAACTGGCGCAACGCATCGACGCGCATGCCGCCGCATTGCGCGCGCTGGCCAGTCCGGATCTGGCCGCCCGGCTGGGCTGGGCGTTGTACCGCATGCAGCAAGACGCCCAGGCGCTGCCCTGGTTCGAGCTGGCGCTCGCCAAAGACCCGACGCTGGCATCCGCGCGGCAGGGCGCGTTCTACGCCTTGCAAAAAACCGGGCGGCTGCAGGCGGCTTACGACGTGGCGCAGGACGACCCGGCGCTGCGCGCCGCCCGTGCCGATGTCGCCGTGCAGCTGGCGCTGCGCGCGCGAGAGCAAAACCAGCCGGGGCAGGCGGTGGAATGGCTCAGGCGGGCGATCGCCCTGGGCAAAGACACGCCGGACGAGCGTTCGCTGCTGGCGTGGACCCTGCTTCAGGCCGGGCAGGCGGCGCAGGCAGCGACCGAGTTTGCCGCCCTGGTGCACGCCAGGCCCGACGATGCCGACGCGGCGCAAGGGCTGTTGCTCAGCCTGCAGCGCAGCGGACAAACCGCGCGCATCACGCAACTGGCGGCGCAGCCCGGAGCGTTCGCCGATCTGGTGCGGCGCCAACGTGCGCTGCATTGGCGCGATCTCGGCTTGGCCCGCGACGCTGCCGTGCTCGACCCCAAGGCCGACCCGGCGTTGGCCGGCGCGGCTGCGCCCAGCGTCGCTCTGGGCGGCTTGGTGCGCAGCAAATCCGGCGCCGCGGGCACCAGCCAGTTGCGCCTGGAGCAATGGCCGATGTTGCATTTGCGCTGGGCCAATGCGCTGGGCGTCTGGGATGCACGGGTGGAGCGCACCGTTGTCGATGCCGGGGGCACGCCGCCGCTCAGCGGGATCGGCAGCACACTGCAGGCGGCACAGACGCCCGCGGCGCAGCAGGATGTGGGCGCCAGCGGCATGCTGCGCTGGCGCAGCCTGGGCCCGCAGGCAGTGGAGGCGAGTCTTGGCATCACCCCGACGGGCGGGGCGGTGCCACCGGCATGGACCGCATCGGTCGCCTGGCGCGAGCTCAGCGCGACGCACGACTGGAGCGTCGCCGTGCACCGCAGCGCGGTGGACGACTCCGTGCTGTCGTTCACCGGCCTACGCGATCCGGCCAGCGGCCAGGCATGGGGACGGGTGTTGCGTCAAGGGCTGACCGCCGGCGGGTACCAGAACCTCTGGCCGCAGTGGAACGTCAGCGCGCGTGTCGATGCCGAAGAATTGAGCGGGCAGAACGTCGCGCACAATTCGCACCTGGCAGCAAGCCTGGGCGTGGAGCGCGATGTGCCGTTGCCTGGAATGCGGTTTTTCAGCGTCGGGCCGAATCTGGCCTACGAGCATTACGCGCGTAATCTGTCCGGTTTCACTTGGGGGCAGGGCGGGTATTTCAGCCCGCAGGATTTTTCCAGCGCCTCGCTGCTCGCTGTGTTCCAGACGGCGGATGCGCGCCGCTGGGTGCTCGCCGGGCAGGTGCAGGTAGGCTGGCAATCGGTGCGGCAAGACGCCAGCGCCTGCTTTGCGCTGCCGCCGCCGCTCGCCGTGGCCGCACCGTGCCCGCCGTTGGCTGCTAGCCGCTCGCAGGGCATCGGCACGAGCACGGCACTGCAGTGGAGCAACTTGCTGGGGCCGCATTGGGCGCTGGAGGGCAGCGCGCTCTGGCGCACCGGGCCGGCGTACCAGGATCGTGCGCTCTACCTCGGGCTACGTTATTTTTTCTCGCCGCGGCAGGCGCTGTTCGGCAGCGATTTGCCGCGCCGCCGCTGAAAACGACAGCCCCGCGCATCAGGCGCAGGCGGCTGCGGGGGCCATGCTGGTGGGTTGTGGCGGCTCAGTACCGCGATGGTGCAGCGATATGCACACCTCGCACCTGCACATCTCGCGAGTCACGCAGAGACGCTATCAGCACGGTTACTCGACACAATCTTGACACAAGAACCCGCAGAAAGTGGCGCGGTCAACGGCTGAAGCGTTGTTTTTCTTGGTGGGTTGTGGGCGGCTCGAACGCCCGACCTACGGATTAAGAGTCCGCTGCTCTACCAACTGAGCTAACAACCCGGGTTTAGGGCTGGTGGGTCGTGCGTGACTCGAACACGCGACCAACGGATTAAAAGTCCGCTGCTCTACCGACTGAGCTAACGACCCAGCGCAAACAAGCCTGCAATCATAGCACGGCGTCGATCGCGCGTGCAGCCAGGATCATGCCCATCGATGCAGTGACCATCACGCTGGAGCCGAATCCGGCACAGTTCAGGCTGTTGTCACGCGGCTTGAGCGGCGTGGTCGGTGCGTAGCAGCCGTCGGCTGCCGTCCTGGCGACGGTTTCCTTGCTGTAAGCGCACAGCACGCCGATGTCACCGCGGCGCGGCGCGCCGTGTCGGCGGCGCAGGTGCTGGCGCACGCTTGCCAGCAGCGGATCATGCGTGACCGCCGACAGATCGGCGCATTGCAGTGCGTCCGCATGCCGTTTGCCACCGGCGGCACCGGCCATCAACACCGGT
>JBFXEK010000042.1:0-8340 GCA_050180155.1 Thiomonas sp.
CGATCTCCATCGCGATGCCCAGAGCGCGCGCCATACCGGGGTTTTTCAGCCGCACCGGTTCGCCATCCCAGACGATCTGCCCCGCATCGGGCTGTACCGCGCCGTAGATGATTTTCATCAGCGTCGATTTGCCCGCGCCGTTTTCACCCAGCACGGCGTGGATTTCGCCCGCACGCACCGTCAGGCTGATGTCGTCATTGGCTTTGACGCCGGGATAAGACTTGCTGATGTGTTCGAGCGCGAGCCGCATGCGAAAGGGACTGCGAAAAGGTCGAAGGCGTATTGTCCTACAGCGCACGCCTGCCGGTATCGCAGTGCAGCATAGAGCCAAGCACGCAGGGTGCGGCTGGCGCATGCCGGGGCGGACGGCGCATGCGTGCACCCGCATCGGGGCTGCGGCTCAAAGCGCGATGTTGTGACGCTTGAGCTTTTCCCACAGCGTTTTGCGGCTGATGCCCAGTACTTCCGCAGTCTCGCTCATCTTGCCGCCGCGCGCACTCACCGCCTGCGCAAGATAGTCGCGCTCGGCCCGCGCCAAATAGTCGCCCAGCGGCGTCAGTGTGTTTCGAGCGGCCGCGGGCGTGGCGTGATCGATGGAACAAGGCAGGCCGGAGTGCTCCCAGCGCACCCAGCAGTCTGGCGCGAAGTGATACGCGCGGTCGAGGGTGGCAAACAGTTCGCGTACGTTGCCCTCCCAGGGCTGGAGCTTGGCCCAGGAGACAAAGCGCGGGTCCAGACGTTTGCCGCGTCCGGTGCGAGCGTTGAGTTCCTGCACCCGGCGGTGCGCCAGCCACGCCAGATCGTCGGGCCGTTCGCGCAACGGCGGCAGGTGAATGGGTACGCCGCTGATGCGAAACAGCAGATCTTGGCGGAAGCCGCCGGCATCGACCATGGCGTCCAACGGCTTGTGCGTGGCGCAAATCAGACGCACGGTGACGTGCACGTCTTTTTCGCTGCCCAGGCGCCGCACTTGGCCGTCCTGCAGCACGCGCAGCAATTTGGCTTGCACCGACAGCGGCATGTCGCCGATTTCGTCGAGGAACAGCACGCCGCCGTCGGCCTGCTCGAACACGCCGTGGTGGCGTTTGTTGGCTCCGGTGAACGCGCCGGCTTCATGACCGAACAATTCGGATTCGAGCAGCCCGTCGTGGATGGCGGCGCAATTGATGGCGACGAACGGCAGCTTGGCGTTGGCCGCCTGCGCCATG
Source organism: Thiomonas sp. (assembly GCA_050180155.1). Taxonomy (GTDB): domain Bacteria; phylum Pseudomonadota; class Gammaproteobacteria; order Burkholderiales; family Burkholderiaceae_C; genus Thiomonas. The sequence goes on from JBFXEK010000042.1 coordinate 1,209, forward strand.
CGCGCGTGGATCCGCCGGGCGACGACTTCCTTGCCGCTGCCCGATTCGCCCTGGATGAGCACCGGCAGATCGAAGGCGGCGACGCGGTCGATCAGCCGCTCCAGCGCCTGCGCTGCAGGCGAGACGCCGAACCAGGCTTCCGCCGACGACGCCAGCGGCGGCACCCACTCGGCGATGCGCTGCATCAGCGCATCGACGTCGAAGGGTTTCTGGATGTAGTCCCAGGCGCCTTCGCGCACCAGCCTCACGGCCTGTTCGACCGAGCCGAAACCGGTCATGAAAACCAGCGGCGGGCAGCAGCCGCCGTAGCGTTGCAGCATGGTGGCGAGCAGACTTCCGCCGTCGCCATCGGGCAGGCGGATGTCGCTGAGCACCAGCGGGTACAGGCGGGTTTGCAGCGCGTCGTGCGCGGCGCGCAGGTCGCGCACCCAATCGACGGCATAGTGCTCCAGTCGCAGGCGCTGCTGGAGCGACTCGCCCATGATGGGGTCGTCCTCGACGAGCAGGACGGTGGGATCGTTCACGATATTGTCTCCTCGGGGCCGCGCCGGTCCGTTGCCGGGCGATCTACGCCAATCGTATATCCAAGTTGTGCCTCATGGGTGGCGCAGCGGCAGGTCGATGCTGGCCGTGGTGATGCCGCCGGCGTGCGCCAGGGCAAGCGTGCCACCGACGTCACCGAGCAGGCGGCGGCTTTCCCACAAGCCTAGGCCACCGCCTTCAGGCCAATGCGTAGGCGCCGACGCGTCGAGCACGGCCGCAGGGGGGCTGGCGCCGCGGTTGCGCACCTGCACATGCAGGATGTCATCGTTCAGGTCGACATCGAGTTCAACCGTGGAGCCCGGCAGCGCCGCGCGGCAGGCGTTGAGCAAAATATTGAGCGTGGCCTGGCGCACAGGCCCGGCAGCGGCGGCAACCGGCCCCGGCGGCAGGTTGATCCGGCTGTGCAAATGCACCTTGCGTTCGCGCTGGCAGGGTTGGAGGATTTCGATCAGATCGGCAAAGTCCTGCGCCGTCAGGTCGCGCTGATCCGGCCGGGTTTGCGCCAGCAGAGCCTGCGCGGTGTTGCGCAATTGCTCCAGACCGCGGTCGAGCAGATCCAGGGTTTGGCGGGTGGTATCGTCGAACTGGCCGAAGCGTTTGGCCGTGCGCAGCGCATTGAGCATGCCCCCCAAGGGGTTGTTGATTTCGTGCGCTGTGGCCGCGGCCAGGGCGCCGACTGCGGCGAGTTTTTCCGCGTGCCGGGCGTGGTCGACCTGTTCGAGCAACTGACCGAATGCGGCGGCCAGCCGGCCGACTTCATCGGAGCGTGCGGCGAGTTCGGCGCTGATACGGCGGGTGGCATCGTCGTTGCGGGCCATGGCGTGCTGCAGTTGCGCCAGCGGCGCGAGCATGCGGCGGGTGAGTACCCAGACGATGGGCGCAAACACGGCCACCGCCAACAAGGTGATGCTGACGATCCACCACGTCATCGACCGCAGGCGCTGGCGGTACAGCGCGTCGCTGACGGCATAGACCAGCGTACCCACTGCGCTGCCCGATTCGGCGCGCAATGCACTGACGTAAATGCGCCAGTTGCCGCTTTGGATCGGCGGTGACAGCCCGGGGTGCGCGCTGGCCACGCTCAGCGGCGAATTGACCTGCAACGACCCCGGCGACCACAACGGCTGCCACACCGGGGCCCGCGCCGTGGGGAACAATCTGGGGTCGGAACTGGCGAAGACCAGCCCGTTGGCGCCGACGATCACCGCCAGCGACGCGCTGTGCGGCGGCGAGGTGATCTGGTCGCCCGTCACCGAGGTCAGCGCTTCGTACGCTGCCCAGACATTGTCCTGCTGGATCAGCGTCGGCAGGCTCTTGTTCCACGCCGCCACGGCCTGAAACGCGCCGGCATCGACGTCTTCGATGAGGTATTGCCGCGTGAGCAGGCCGAGCCCCGCGGCCATCAGCAGCGCGGCCAGCGCGACCAGCGTGGCGGCGATCAGCGGTAAGCGCAGCAACAGCCCACCGGGTAGCCCGCGTCGCGCTGGCGCGGGCGCTGCCGGTGTCGGCGACACCGTGGCCACGGGTCCGTCGCCAGCGGTCGGCAGGGTGCTCATCGCTTCGTCCCGCTGGCCGCGCGCCCCGCGTTGCACGCCGGCTGCCGTTCGCGCGCGCTCATGCCGGTTCGTAGATCGCCGACAGCGGGAGCGGCGCATGCGTGCCGTCGAGAACGGCGGCGAGTTCGGCGATGCCGTCGAACCAACTGTCCTGTGGCGGCAAAAAATCCTGCAGATCGAGGCTGCGCAGCAAGGCGCGGCCCTGCGCATCGTTCTTCGCCGACAACAGGGCGTATTGCAGCCGGGTGTGCAGCGCGGTGTCGAGATTCTTGCGCGTCACCACCGGCGGAAACCCATAGCGCCGCGACTTGGCGACGATGCGTGTCTTGAGCGCAGCCTGCGACTGGCGCTGGGTGAGCACCTCCCAGATATAGCCGTCGACCGTGCCCGAATCGGCCAGCCCGCTGCCCACCGCCTCGACCACCTTGTGCAGAGAGTAGGTGTAGAACGTGCCGCGAAAAAAACTCTGCGGCGTCTGGCCGAGCGCACGCAACGCGACCACCGGCACCAGATAGCCAGAGTTCGACAGCGGGTCGTCGAACGCGAACACGTCGCCGCGCAGATCGCGAATCGAATGCGCCTGCGTGCGCCGCGCCGAGGTGATGAGGTAGCTGCGGTACCACGGCTGCCCGTGCCAGCCCGGCTGCGCGCACAGCCGCACGAAGCCTTTGGCGATCACATAAGGAAAGCCGCAGATCCAGGCCGCTTCCATTTCGTCGGAGCGCAGCGCTTCGAGCGCCTCCTGATAGCTCGCTTTCTGCAGGATCTGCACCGGCTGGCCGAGCTGCGCCTGCAAAAACTGCTGCAGCAGGTGGATGGCGCCGTCGTGCAGGAAGACGTCGGTGACGCCGAAGCGAAACGGCGGTCTGGCCGTGCGCGGCCTGGATTGACCGAAGGCTTGCGGCAAGGCGCTGCACGCGGCTAGGGCAACGAAACGCCGACGCTGCATGGCATTTCTCCTGTCGTTACCAAAACGAAACGCGAATGGATCTGCTGCGTTACGCCGGCGTAACGCGCCGCGCCTGGCAGGCGCCGCAATCCGCACGCAAGCAATTGAAATAAAACGATGTTTTGTTTTCGCTGTCGACTGGCATGCGCCTTGCACACCTGACGTCTGCGATCAAGCGTTTCACAACCCCGAGGAGACATCATGGCTGAACAAGTATCGCGTCGCATTTTTCTCAAAGTGGCCGGAACCAGCGTAGCAGGCGTGGGCGCGGCCGTCACGCCAGTCGGTCACGCCGTCGCCGCCGGCAACGACCAGGCGGCGATTCGCGCCGCTGCCGGCATGGCGGTGCTGCCGTATCCCAAAGCGGCGGTCGGCAAAGCCGCGGCGATGAAGGTCGACACGCCCGTGGCATTCAACTACCCGGATGCCGACTCCCCGTGCGTGGCGATCAAGATGGGCCGGCGTGTGGCGGGCGGAGTGGGCCCGGATGGAGACATCGTCGCCTACAGCAATCTGTGCACGCACATGGGCTGTCCGCTGATGTACGACGCCAAGACGCGCAGCTTCAAATGCCCGTGCCACTACAGCATGTTCGACCCGGAGAAGTCCGGGCAGATGATTTGCGGCCAGGCCACAGAAGACCTGCCGCAAATCCAGCTCAGCTACGACGCCGCGACCGACACCGTCCACGCCGTGGCGGTGAACGGATTGATCTACGGCCGCCAGGCCAACGTGCTGTGACCGCATCGAGGAGACGAACATCATGACCCAATTCAAAGACCGCGTCGCCCTTCCCCCCGTCGACGCCAAAAAAACCAACCTCACCTGCCAGTTCTGCATCGTCGGCTGCGGCTACCACGCCTACACCTGGGACGCCGACCGCGAAGGCGGCCGTGCGCCGAACCAGAACGCGCTGGGGCTGGACTTCCGCAAGCAGCTCCCGCCGTTTGCCACCATCATGACCCCGGCGATGACCAATGTGCTCACCGACAAAAACGGCAAGCGCAAAGCGGTGATGATCCTGCCGGACAAGGAATGCGTGGTCAACCAGGGGCAAAGCTCCACCCGCGGCGGCAAGATGGCGTCCTACTTCTACAACGCAGACGGTATCACCCGCGAACGGCTGCTGCACCCGCGCATCTACCAAGGCGGCGAGTGGCTGGACACGTCGTGGGACTATGCGCTGCAAATCTATGGCGGCATGGTGAAAAAAATCCTCGACAAGGAGGGGCCCGACGCCATTGCCGTGGCGATGTTCGACCACGGCGGCTCAGGCGGCGGCTTCGAGAACACCTGGGGCACGGGCAAGCTGGTGTTTTCGGCGATCCAGACGCCGACCTGCCGCATCCACAATCGCCCGGCGTACAACTCAGAATGCTTCGGCAACCGCGACATGGGTATTTTCGAGCTGAACAACAGCTACGAAGACGCCGAGCTCGCCGACGTCATCTGGGCCAACGGCAACAACCCCTACGAAAACCAGACGAATTACTTCCTCGTGCACTGGCTGCCCAATCTGCAGGGCGCCACGCTGGACAAAAAGAAAAAAATGTTCCCCGACGAGCCCGTGGCCGCGGGCAAGTTCATCTTCGTCGACCCACGCCGCACGCCGTCGATTTCCATCAGCGAAAGCCTGGCGAAAGATCAGGTGCTGCATCTGGCCATCAACCCCGGCACCGACGGCGCGCTGTGGAACGGCCTGCTGACCTACATCGTCGACCAGGGCTGGATCGACAAGGACTTCATCGCCCAGCACACCGAGGGTTTCGATCAGGCGGTGAAGACCAATCGCATGTCGCTCGACGAATGCAGCCGCATTACCGGTCTGCCAGTGGCGCAGATCAAGCAGGCTGCCGAGTGGAGCTACAAGCCCAAGGCTCCGGGCAAGCTGCCGCGGGTCATGCATGCGTTCGAAAAAGGCATCATCTGGGGCAACAACAACTACGTCACCGAGCAGGCCATGGGCGCGGTGGTCGTGGCCACGCACAACGTCGGCCGCCGCGGCACCGGCTGGGTGCGCATGGGCGGCCACCAGGAGGGTTATTGCCGCCCCGCCTACCCCGAGCCGAAGTCGCGCTACCCCGCGGCGAACTTCCCCATCCCGATGCACGACAAGCTGATCGAGGTCGACGACTACCTGATCAACGGCAAGGGCAAGATGATGACGTACTGGGCGTGCAACAGCTTCCAGACGACCAACAACGCGCAGGCGCTGCGCGAAGCGGTGATCCGCCGCAGCCAGATCGTGCGCGCGGCCATGGCCAAGGCGCGCGGGGCGACACCGCAGGAAATGGTCGACGTGATTTACGCCGCGACGCAAAAAGGCGGGCTGTTCGTCGGCATGATGAACATCTACCCCACCATGCTCGCCGAGGCTGCGCATGTGATGTTTCCCGCCGCCGTCTCCGGCGAAATGAATCTGACGTCGATGAACGGCGAACGCCGCATGCGACTGAGCGAAAAATTCATCGACCCGCCGGGCGAAGCGCTGCCCGACTGCCTGATCGCCGCACGTATCGCCAACACCATCAAGGCGATGTACGAGAAGGAAGGCAACGCCAAAATGGCCAAGCGCTTCGAAGGCTTTGACTGGGCGACCGAGGAAGACGCGTTCAACGACGGATTCCGCCGCGCGGGCCAGCCCGGTGCCGGCGAGATCGACAGCCAGGGCGGCGACACCGGGCATCTCGTCACCTACGATCTGCTGCGCAAAGCCGGCAACAACGGCGTGCAATTGCCGGTCAAGCGGGTCGAGGGCGACAAAATGATCGGCACCGACATGCTCTACACCGACGGCAAATTCGGCACCAAGAACGGCAAGGCCAAGGTATTTCCCGCCAAATGGGCGGGCTTGCTCAAACCGGCCGCCGAGCAAAAGGCAAAGTTCAAGTCCTATGTCAACAACGGTCGGTTGAACGAAGTCTGGCAGTCGTGGTTCAACAACCAGTACGACAAGTTCATCACCGACCGGTACCCTGTGGCAATCATCCAGATGCATCCACAGGACATGTCTGCGCTGGGTATCAAGCCGACCGATGTGGTCGAGGTCTACAACGACAACGGCGCCGCCACGGCGATGGCCTACCCGGAAGCCGCGCTCAAGCCCGGCACGACCTTCATGGTGTTCGGCGCGCCCAAGGGCGTGCAAGGCTCGGTGACCAGCACCGCGATGGACGTGCATTTCCTGCCCTACTACAAGGGCAGTTGGGCCGACATTCGGCGCATCGGCTCGATGCCCGACTGGCAGCGTACCGTCTCGACCAAGAGCCGCCTGTACGAAGGATGAGGCGGGGCGGTTTTTGAAGCGGTGATTTTCGAGTGCGGTCTCCTGCTGCCGACGCTGCGGGAGATGCCGCTTGGCTCCTCGGGCGGCTGTCTCGACCGGGTCTCGCAAGAGGCCCGTTTTTTCAACCTTCCTCACCGTCAACGTTGCCAGGAGCCGTCGTCCTCATTGCCCATCTCCTCCTTTCATCCCGTATCCGATCTCCCCTGAAAACACAATCCGAAGAGGTTTCGCCATGAACAAACTGTTGATCATTGCACTATGGGGTGCCTGCGCGGCCCAGGCCTGGGCCGCGCCCGACATGCTGGCGCTGGCCAAACAGAAGAATTGTCTGGCCTGTCACTCTGTCGATGCCAAGATCGTCGGTCCGGCCTACAAGGCCGTGGCCGAGAAATACGCCGGCAAGCCCGGCGCCGAACACATGCTGGTCAATGCGGTGCTGCACGGCCATGTCGGCACTTGGGGCCAGGTGCCGATGCCGCCCAACACCAACGTGACGCCGGCGCAGGCGAAACAGTTGGTCGAGTGGATTCTCAGCTTGAAGTGAATCCGCCAAAAATCGCAGCACCATTGCGCGAACCATGCCCGGCCGGACACGATCGACAGACAACCCTTCTTGCACTCCCTACCATGACCGTCGCCGAACAAACCGACTACGCCGAGCTCGTCTGTGAACTCATCATCCGCCGCCAGCAGGTTTCGCCCAAGCGACTGACCGACCCCGGTCCGACAACTGCGCAGGTGGCGATGCTCTGGAAAGCCGCGGCGCAGGCACCCGATCACGGTCTGCTCCTGCCCTGG
>JBFXEK010000043.1:0-8332 GCA_050180155.1 Thiomonas sp.
TTCGGCGCTGAACGGCACGTCGTAGTTCCCCACTCCCGGCAGTTCGGCGATGTCCAGGCCGCGCGCGGCCACGTCGGTGGCCACCAGCGCCTGGATGTCACCGCGCTTGAAGGCGTCGAGCGTGGTCAGCCGCTCGGCCTGCGACTTGTCGCCGTGCATCGCCGCGGCCTTGATGCCGTCACGCTCCAGCGCCCGCGCCAGCCGCCCGGCGCCCAGGCGGCTGTTGACGAACACGATGACCTGCGGCAGCGGGTTGTCGCGCAGCAGTTGCACCAGCGCAGCGCGCTTGTCGTCTTCTTCGACCTGGTACACCCGCTGCTCGACGGTGGCCGCGGTGGCGTTGGGGCGGGCGACCTCGACCAGCAGCGGGTCGTGCAGATAGCTCTGCGCCAGGCGCTTGATTTCCGGTGAAAACGTGGCGGAGAACAGCAACGTGGTGCGCTGCTTGGGCAGGTAGCCGAGGATGCGCTGTAGATCGGGCAGGAAGCCGATGTCGAGCATGCGGTCGGCCTCGTCGAGGACGACGAACTGCACCTGGCTGAGGTTGACGGTTTTGGCTTCGAGGTGGTCGAGCAGGCGGCCTGGGGTGGCCACGAGCAGTTCCACGCCCTTGCGCAGCTCTTCCTTCTGCGGGTTCATGTCCATGCCGCCGAACACGCAGGCGCAGCGCAGCGGCGTGTGCTTGGCGTAGGCCTTGAGGTTGGCGTAGACCTGGTCGGCCAGTTCCCGGGTGGGCGCGAGCATCAACGCGCGCACCGGGTGACGCGCGGGTGACATGCTGGTGTTGGCCAGCGGCAGCAGCTGCTGCAGAATCGGCAACGAGAATGCCGCAGTCTTGCCGGTGCCGGTTTGCGCCGCGCCCATGATGTCGCGGCCGCCGAGCAGCAGCGGAATGGCCTTGGCCTGGATCGGGGTGAGCGTTTCATAGCCCATCTCGCCGACGGCGCGCAACAGTCGCGGATCGAGCGCCAGATCGGAAAAGCGGACTGGCAGGGGGGAGGAATCGGTCGGGGAGGTGGTGGTGTTCATCCGTGGTGTGTGATGGCGGCCAGAACTCGCTGGCAGCCGTGCCTGCTGCGCTGCGGCCGGGCAGAGAGGACGGCAGGCCAAGTGGCGATGAGCAAAACGTCAACAAACCGGGCTGCGTGGGCCGCCCCGTTTGCGCCAACTGCCGGCAGAACCGCACTCATTGCGGCCTCACCCATCGCGGCGGGGCGATGACGATGCGAGAGCATTTTACGGCGAGTTTGCCCGGCCTTGTCGAGAGCCACGGGCGCAGCGGACAATGCGGCAAGCAGGTTTTGCATTTCCGCTGACAGCCCCCATTTACCCAAGCAAAACTTTTCCAGCACAGGACTGCACGATGGATTACAAAGACTATTACAAAGTCATGGGCGTGGAGCGCAGCGCCACGCAGGACGACATCAAACGCGCCTACCGCAAGCTGGCCCGCAAATATCACCCCGATGTGAACAAAGAACCGGGCGCCGAAGCCAAGTTCAAGGAACTGGGCGAGGCCTACGAAGTGCTCAAAGACCCGGAAAAGCGCGCGGCGTACGACCAGCTTGGCAGCAACTGGCGCGCCGGGCAGGACTTCCAGCCTCCGCCGGACTGGGGTGCCGGCTTCGAGCAGCGCGGTGGCATGCCCGGCGACGAAGCCGATTTCAGCGACTTTTTCGAGGCCTTGTTCGGCCGCGCCGGGGCGACGCGCCGCGCCACGAGTGGCCGCGGCACGCAAGGCGTGCACCTGCGCGGGCAGGATCATCATGCCCAGGTGCTCATCGACCTCGAAGACGCATACCGCGGCGCCACGCGCACGCTGACGCTGCGCATGCCGGAAATCGACGCCCAAGGCCGGGTGGTGACGCGCGAGCGCACGCTGCAGGTGCAAATCCCCAAGGGAGTGCGCGCCGGTCAACACATCCGCCTGGCCGGGCAGGGCGAGCCGGGAGTGGGGGAGGGCGGGCCGGGCGATCTGTACCTGGAAATCGGCTTCAACCCGCACAGCCTATACCGCGTCGAGGGGCGCGACGTGTTCGTCGATTTGCCGCTGGCGCCGTGGGAGGCGGCGCTCGGCGCCGAGGTGCAGGCGCCCACGCCCGACGGCCCGGTGGCGGTGAAAATCCCGCCGACCACGACGTCAGGGCGCCGCTTGCGGCTCAAGGGACGCGGCATCCCCGGGGCGACGCCGGGCGATTTATACGTCGTCACGCAAATCGTCCTGCCCCCGGCGGACAGCGACGCCGTGCGCGCTGCCTACCAGCAGTTGCAGCGCGCCTGCCCGACATTCAACCCCCGTGCCCAGCGCCAGCAAGGAGCCTGAAGATGAACACTGCATCCCACACCGTCGTGCCGCTGTGCGGCACCGTCGTCGAGGAACAGAGCGAACTCGGTCTGGACGAGCTGTGCGCCGTCTGCCGCGTCGAGCGAAGGCAAATCGTGCATTTGGTCGAGGAAGGGGTCATCGATCCCCTGCCGGCGCAGGGCGGCGCAGCGTCGCAGCCTCTGTGGCGGTTCAGCGGCGAGTCGGCCACGCGCGCGCGCCGCGCGCTGCGGCTGCAACGCGAGCTCGACCTCGACCCGGCAGCGGCTGCGCTGGTGCTCGACCTGCTCGACCAGATCGCCACGCTGCGCCGTGCACTGTACGGCCGTGCCGACCCTCGCCCGTTCTGAGCACAGCGCATGGCGCGCCAAGCCAGGTTTTGCCGTCCCGGTTACGCACATCTGGTGCGATTGCAGGCTGCGGCCGGGGTGTTCCCACTGGCCGACGCGGCGCAGCGCACGCAGTGCGTGAGCTGGCTGCGCGATGGTTTGGACCCTGCGGCGTTGCGGTTGCACGCCTACGCCATACTGCCCGCGTCCATCCGGCTGCTATTGACACCGGCGTCTGCAGCGGCGCTGTCCGCCTACGTGCAGACGCTGGCGCGGCGCAGCAGCCGGGTGTTGTCGCGCGCAGGCGCTTGCGGTGTGGCTGGTGCTGCGCTGTGGGCCGGACGCTTCCGCAGCGCCGTGGTGCAGCCCGGCGAGTGGGAATTGGCGGCGATGCTGTGGGTCGATCTGTCCGCCGAAGTCGCGTCGGCCGCGCCGCCAGCCGCCGCCAGCGCCTGGAGCAGCCGCGCTGTGCATTGCGGTGAGGCGCCGCCACCGGCGGCGGCGCCCAGCCTGTGGCCACCGGCGGCTTACTGGGGTCTAGGCAACACGCCGTTCGCCCGCGAGGCAGCTTACCGGCAACGTCTGGAACAGGGTCTGGACGCGGCCACGCGAAGCGCGTTGGACGAGGCCTTGCGCCGCGGCACGGCCGTCGGCGACGCCGGCTTTTTGCGTCAACTCGAACAGGAAAGTGGCCGCCGCCTGCTGCCGTTGCCACGAGGCAGGCCGCGCCATGCGCCTGCGATCGAGATTTAATCTGTCCCCAATGAATTTCATAAAGATGGCAGCAGATGAATTAATGGGGACAGAGTAGTAAGTTTTTCTTGCGTTGCCTGCTGCAATGCAGTAAATTGCAGACTTCCCGTCGATTTCTGTGGGGGTCTGCCATGTCCACGCCTCAATCTTCCGCCTCTGCCTCTGAAATTGCCGCGCTGTCGAGCGCCGGGCTGTACTGCCCGAGCAACGAGCACGACGCCTGCGGCGTGGGCTTCGTTGCGCACATCAAGGGAGTGAAGTCGCACGACATCGTGCAAAACGGTCTGCTCATCTTGAAAAACCTCGACCACCGCGGCGCGGTCGGGGCCGACAAACTCATGGGCGATGGCGCCGGCATCCTGATCCAGATCCCCGATGCATTCTTCCGCGCCGAAATGGCCGCGCAAGGCGTGGAACTGCCGCCCCCCGGCGAATACGGCGTGGGGATGATTTTTCTGCCGCGCGAGCAGGCGTCGCGCCTGGCGTGCGAGCAGGAAATCGCGCGTGCGGTACGTGCCGAAGGCCAGGAGTTGCTCGGCTGGCGCGACGTGCCGGTCGATGCCGACATGCCGATGTCGCCGGCGGTGCGCGCCAAGGAGCCGGTGATCCGCCAGGTATTCATCGGCCGCGGCCCGGACGTGATGGTCACCGACGCGCTGGAGCGCAAGCTGTTCGTCATTCGTAAGACGGCGAGCCACGCCATCCAGAAACTCAACCTGCGCCACGGCAAAGAATATTTCGTGCCGTCGATGTCGGCGCGCACCATCGTTTACAAGGGCTTGCTGCTGGCCGACCAGGTGGGCGAGTATTACAAAGACCTGAAAGACCCGCGGGTGGTGTCGGCGCTGGCGCTGGTGCACCAGCGTTTTTCCACCAACACCTTCCCCGAGTGGCCGCTGGCGCATCCGTACCGCATGGTCGCGCACAACGGCGAGATCAACACCGTCAAGGGCAATTACAACTGGATGCGCGCGCGCGAAGGCGCGGTGAGTTCGCCGGTGCTCGGTGCCGATCTGCAAAAGCTCTGGCCGCTGATCTACCCCGGACAGAGTGATACCGCGAGCTTCGACAACTGCCTGGAGCTGCTGGTGATGGCGGGATACCCGCTGAGCCACGCGATGATGATGATGATTCCCGAGGCGTGGGAGCAGCACACGCTGATGGACGAGCGCCGGCGTGCGTTCTACGAGTACCACGCAGCGATGATGGAGCCGTGGGACGGCCCGGCGGCGATCGCTTTCACCGACGGCCGGCAGATCGGCGCCACGCTCGACCGCAACGGTCTGCGCCCGGCGCGTTACTGCATCACCGACGACGACCTGGTCGTCATGGCGTCCGAAGCCGGGGTGCTGCCGATTCCCGAAAGCCACATCGTCAAAAAGTGGCGGTTGCAGCCGGGCAAGATGTTCCTCATCGACATGGAAGCCGGGCGCATCATCGACGACAAAGAAATCAAGAGCCAGCTCGCCAGCGCCCGCCCCTACGGTCAGTGGATCGAGAATCTGCGCATCCGCATCGACGACCTCGGCCATCTCGGTCATGCCGAACCGTCGCCGATTCCGCTGCTCGACCGCCAGCAGGCCTTCGGCTACACGCAGGAAGACCTCAAATTCCTCCTAGCGCCGATGGCGGAAAAGGGCGACGAGGCCGTCGGCTCGATGGGCAACGATGCCGCGCTGGCGGTGCTGTCCAACCGCGCCAAGCCGCTGTACAACTACTTCAAGCAGCTGTTTGCGCAGGTCACCAACCCGCCGATCGACTCGATCCGCGAAAACATGGTGATGTCGCTGGTGTCGTTCATCGGCCCGCGGCCGAACCTGCTCGACATCAACCAGGTCAACCCACCGATGCGGCTGGAGGTCAGCCAGCCCATTCTCGACTACGACGACATGGCGCGGTTGCGGCACATCGCGCAGCACACCGGCGGCAAGTTCCGCAGCTACGAAATCGATATCTGCTATCCGGTGCAGTGGGGCGCCGAGGGCATCGAGGCGCGCATCGCGTCGATCTGCGCCGAGGCGGTGGATGCGATCAAGAGCGGGCACAACATCCTCATCATCACCGACCGCCAGATGAACGCGCAGCGTGTGGCGATTCCTGCGCTGTTGGCGCTCAGCGCGGTGCACCAGCACCTCACCGCGCTCGGGCTGCGCACGCAAACCGGGCTGGTGGTCGAAACCGGCAGCGCGCGCGAGACGCATCACTTTGCCGTGCTCGCCGGCTACGGTGCCGAGGCCGTGCACCCTTACCTCGCGCTGGAAACCATCGGCGCGATGGCGCAGGATCTGCCGGGCGAACTCGGTGCGAAAAAAGCCGTCCAGAACTACATCAAAGCCATCGGCAAGGGGCTGCAGAAGGTCATGTCCAAAATGGGCATTTCGACCTATATGAGCTACTGTGGCGCACAGATTTTCGAGGCCGTGGGGCTATCACGCGAACTGGTGGACAAATACTTCACCGGCACGCCCACCCAGGTCGAAGGCATCGGTGTATTCGAGGTCGGAGAGGAAGCGCTGCGCATGCACCGTGACGCCTTCGGCGACTCGCCGGTACTGGCGAAAATGCTCGACGCCGGCGGCGAATACGCCTGGCGCACCCGTGGCGAAGAGCATATGTGGACGCCCGACGCCATCGCCAAGTTGCAGCATTCCACCCGCGCCGGAAACTTCAACACTTACAAGGAATACGCGCAGATCATCAACGACCAGTCGCGCCGCATGCTCACGCTGCGCGGGCTGTTCGAATTCAAGATCGACCCGAGCAAAGCCATCCCGATCGACGAAGTCGAACCGGCCAGCGAAATCGTCAAGCGCTTTGCCACCGGCGCGATGTCGCTGGGCTCGATTTCCACCGAGGCGCACGCTACCTTGGCCGTGGCGATGAACCGCATCGGTGGCAAGAGCAATACCGGCGAGGGCGGCGAAGACCCGCTGCGTTACCGTGCGGAAATGCGTACGGGCTCCAGCGGCATCAAAGACGGCGACACCTTGGGTTCGGTGCTCGGCCATGAGCGCGTGGTCAGCGATGTTCCGCTCAAGAGCGGCGATTCGCTGCGCTCCAAGATCAAGCAGGTGGCCTCGGGACGGTTTGGCGTGACCACCGAATACCTGGCGTCGGCCGACCAGATCCAGATCAAAATGGCGCAGGGCGCCAAGCCCGGCGAGGGCGGGCAGTTGCCCGGCGGCAAGGTGTCCGACTACATCGGCATGCTGCGTTACTCGGTGCCGGGCGTGGGCCTGATCTCGCCGCCGCCGCACCACGACATTTACTCCATCGAAGACCTGGCGCAGCTCATCCACGACCTGAAAAACGCCAACCCGCGCGCCTCGATCAGCGTCAAACTGGTGGCCGAGAGCGGGGTCGGCACGGTGGCCGCCGGCGTGGCCAAGGCCAAGGCAGACCACGTGGTCATCGCCGGGCACGACGGCGGCACCGGCGCGTCGCCGCTGTCGAGTATCAAACACGCCGGATCGGCGTGGGAAATCGGCCTGGCCGAAACTCAGCAGACGCTGGTGCTCAACCGGCTGCGTGGCCGCATCCGCGTGCAGGTCGATGGACAGATCAAAACCGGCCGCGACGTGGTCATCGGCGCGCTGCTCGGCGCCGACGAATTCGGTTTCGCCACCGCGCCGCTGGTGGTCGAAGGCTGCATCATGATGCGCAAATGCCACCTCAACACCTGCCCGGTCGGGGTGGCGACGCAAGACCCGGTGCTGCGCAAGAAGTTCTCCGGCAAACCCGAGCACGTGGTGAATTACTTCTTTTTCGTCGCCGAAGAAGTGCGCTCGATCATGGCGCAGCTCGGTGTGCGCAAGTTCGACGACCTGATCGGCCGCACCGACTTGCTCGACGCCCGCCACGGCATCGACCACTGGAAGGCTCGGGGGCTGGATTTTTCGCGTATTTTCCACCAGCCCGACGTTCCCGCCAGCGTCGCCCGCCGTCAGGTCGAGGAGCAGGACCATGGCCTGAGCAAGGCGCTGGATCACGTGCTCATCGAGCGCGCGCGCCCGGCGCTGGAACGCGGCGAGAAGGTGCAGTTCATCCAGAACGTGCGCAACGTCAACCGCACCGTCGGCGCCATGCTGTCGGGTGAAGTGGCGCGGCGTTACGGCCACGAAGGTCTGCCCGACGACACCATCCACATTCAGATGGAAGGCACCGGCGGGCAGAGCTTCGGCGCCTTCCTGGCGCGTGGCATCACCCTCTATCTGATTGGCGAAGCCAACGACTACACCGGCAAAGGGCTGTCGGGCGGGCGTATCGTCGTGCGCCCCAGCCTGGACTTCCGCGGCGACGCCCCGGCCAACATCATCGTCGGCAACACCGTGTTGTACGGCGCGATCGAGGGCGAAGCCTTTTTCCGCGGCGTTGCCGGCGAGCGTTTCGCCGTGCGCAATTCCGGCGCGACCACGGTGGTCGAGGGCACCGGAGATCACGGTTGCGAATACATGACCGGCGGCACCGTGGTCGTGCTCGGTGAAACCGGGCGCAACTTCGCCGCCGGCATGAGCGGCGGCATCGCCTATGTGTACGACGTCGACGGCGAATTCGCCAAGCGCTGCAACACCGCGATGGTCGCGTTGGAAAAAGTGCTGCCCGCTGCTGAGCAGAAGGCGCAGATCGCCGAGGCGCTGTGGCACCGCGGCCAGAGCGACGAAGCCCAGTGGCGCAAGCTGCTGCAGGACCATTTGCGCTGGACGGGGTCGCTGCGCGCCCGCGAACTGCTCGACAACTGGGAGCAGGCGCGCGGCCGCTTCGTCAAGGTGTTCCCGTTCGAGTACAAGCGCGCCCTGGGTGAACTGGCGGCCAAGCGTGAGGCTGCAGCCGAAATCGCCCGCGCCAAGGCGGAGGTGGTTCCCGCCAAATGAGTCCGCTCTGCCCGGGCGCGGCGCTTTGAGCCAACAGCACACGGAGTTTTGTCATG
>JBFXEK010000044.1:0-8212 GCA_050180155.1 Thiomonas sp.
CCTCGGGCTGATGCACCACCTTGCCGCGCACGGCATCCCCGTGCCCGACCCCATGCCCGACCGCAGCGGGCAGACGCTGCACACGCTCAAAGGCAAACCCGCGGCACTGGTCACCCGGCTCAAAGGCAGCAGCCTGCTCCAGCCTGCGCCGCGGCATTGCACGCAAGTCGGCAGCTGGCTGGCACGCATGCATCTGGCCGCGCGCGACTACCCCGGCACGCAGCCGAACCTGCGCGGCCTGGACTGGCAGGCGCGCACCATCCCCGCGGTCCTGCCGCATCTCACTCCAGCGCAGCGCGAGCTGATCACCGCCGAACTGGCGCACCAAACGCGGGTGGCGACGTCTGCCGACTACGCCGCGTTGCCGCGCAGCGCGGTCCACGCCGACTTGTTCCGTGACAACGTGTTGTTCGACGCCGATACGCTGTCGGGGATTTTCGATTTTTATTTCGCCGGGGTCGACACCTGGATTTTCGACCTCGCGGTGACGCTGAACGACTGGTGCATCGAGCCGTCCAGCGGGGCGTTCGACCCGGCACGCCGCGACGCCCTGCTCCAGGCATACGAGGCGGTGCGTCCGCTGCAAGCCGTCGAGCACCGCCTGCTGGCCGACGCGCTGCGCGCCGCGGCGCTGCGCTTTTGGACGTCGCGGCTGGCCGATTTCCATCTGCCGCGCGATGCGCAATTGCTCACACCGCACGATCCGACCCATTTCGAGCGCGTGCTGCGCCAGCGCATCGCCGCTGCCTGATCGCCGGCCGCTGGCGCTCGGCGTGTGCCTGCGCCACGCGGCGCCGATACCATTGCGCCCATCGGGCTCCATGCCACGCCCACCCGCGAGTTTCGTTCATGCAATTGCGTACCGTCCCCGCCCGCGAAGGGCTGCTTTGGGTGCAAAGCGGATTCCGCCGTCTGGCGCGCCAGCCCTGGGCCGCGCTGCTGATGATTTTGACCTACATCGTCGTCACCGGTCTGGTCTCGGCGTTGCCGGTCATCGGCCTGGTGTTTCCGCTGTTTGCCGTGCAGTTTGGCACCATCGGCTTCATGCAGGCCAGCCGGCAGATCGCGCTCGACCAGGCGGTGTGGCCGACGGTGCTGCTCGCCGGGTTGCGCGCCGGCCCGGCGGTGCTGCGCAATCTGCTGCTGCTGGGCGCGCTCTACACCCTGGCGGTGCTGCTGGTGCTCGGGGTTGGGGCGCTGTTCGACGGCGGCGCCATGCTGCGCCTGCTGCTGCTCGGTGACAAACCTCCGGCCAGCGCTATCGCTGGCGGCGGGCTGCGGCTGGGCGCCATCGTCGCCACGCTGGCGTACATTCCGGTGTCGCTGGCGTTCTGGCTCGCGCCGGCGCTGATCACCTGGCACGGCATGTCGGCGTTCAAAGCCTTGTTTTTCAGCTTCGTGCTCTGCTTGCGCAACGTCAAGGCGTTTGCCGTGTATGCGCTGCAGTGGCTGGTGCTGTTCCTCAGCGTACCCACGCTGATCGTGCTCGTCGCCAGCCTGCTCGGCGCCGGCGACGCGCTCGCGGCAGCGCTGAGCATGCCGGTGATCATCGCGTTGTTCCTCGCCTACATTTTGTCGTTCTACGGCACCTACGAATCGCTCGTCGGCGACGCCGCTGCTGCGTGACCGCCACACCCAGGCGCGCTTGCAAACCGGGCCTGCCGGCAGGCAAAGTGTGAACGATTTCACACGACGGCCAAAAATCTTCGCGCCTTCAGGGGAAATACTCCTGTCGTGTATCGGGCGGCATGGCCACAATGCCGCAAAAGCCCGGCGTCGGCAAGACGCACGGGGTAAAACACGACGAGGAGACAACATTGCACACGCTTGCGCTGCCTGCACCTTTTTTGCGCAGCAAAAGGGGGCGGGCATGACCGACTCTTTGCTGCCCTTTTGCGAGCAACCCATCCGCCTGGTGGCTGTGGCCAGCGACCCGGGCGACGACGCGCCATGGCGCGTGCTCAGCCTGCCGTGCGAGCACGCCAGCGGCACCGACGACGGCGCGCACGAGCGCGAACGATTGCTCATCGCCCTGGCCGGCGCGCTCGGCGGGTTGACCGACTCGGCCGACTGTGAATCGGTGATGCGCCGCCTGATCGACGACATCGTCAAGGTGTCGAGCCATCTGGTGCTGGCCTGGGTGTGGATCGGGCCGGCCGACGCCGAGGTCATCACTCCGCTGTGCGTCGCCGGCGCGGCCAGTGCTTTCGGCCACATGCTGCAGATCGCCCGCAGCCAGGCGACAACGCATTGCCCGGTGTTCCAAAGCCTGCAGTTGCGGCGCATTTCGTATATGCCGATCTCGCCGCGCAGCCCGTACAAGCCTTGGCGGCGCGCGGCGCAACATTACGGCTTCGAGGAAATGCTGGCCGTGCCGTTCGAACTCGGCGCGATCGGGCAACAGGGCGTGGCGGTGTTTTATGCGGACGAGCGCGGCTACTTCAAACACATCGGCACGCAACCGTTCCAGGCGCTGGCCAAGCTCGCGCAGGTGGCCGTACATCAAGCGCATCTGGTCACCCAATTGCAGTTGCAAAGCAGCACCGACCCGCTGTGCGCCACGCTCAACCGCCACGCGCTGGAAAAAATTCTGCAACAGGAATTCTCCCGTGCCCGCAGCAGCGGCGAGGGCTTCGGGCTGATCCTGCTCGACCTGGACCGTTTCAAGCTCATCAACGATTCGTACGGCCACCCCGCGGGCGACACCGTGCTGCGCGAAACCGCCTCGCTGCTGCGCCGCCATGTCCGCGAAACCGACATCGTCGGTCGCTGGGGCGGGGAGGAATTTCTCATCATCCTGCCGCGTCAGGGCATCGAGCAGGTGCAGTGCACCGCCGAGCGGCTGCGCGCGGCGATCGAGTCGGCCTGCGTCAAGCACGAAGGTCGCTGCATCCAGTTCACCGCCAGTTTCGGCATCACCACCTGGTCGGGGCAGGCGTGCACCCCCGAGCGGCTGATTTCGCGGCTGGACTCGTTTCTCTACGACGCCAAGCGCATGGGACGCAACCAGGTGCGCGGCGCCGACGGCCGCGGCAGCGAGACCTTGTCGCTGGGCGCGCAGATCCAGGCGGCACTCGACGCACAACGCATCCGCGCCGCGTACCAACCGCTGGTCGATCTGCGCAGCGGCGCCGTGGTCGCGCAAGAGGCGCTGGCTCGCCTGGTCACCGCAGACGGCCAAGTCATCGCCGCGGGTGAATTCATCGGCGCCGCACACCGCCTGCGCATGGAGTGGCGTATCGACGAAGCCGTGTCGCGCCAGGCGCTGATGCACTGCCTGAGCAGCGTGCGGGCGGGGCAGCCGATGCAGCGGCATTTGATCAACTGCTCGGCGGATTTTCTCGCCCGCCCGGGGTGCATCGACGCTTTGCTGCAAGCCGCCGAGTGCAATTGCACCGCCTGTGCCGACCTGCTGCACGGCCGGCACAAGCCGGTGATCATCGAAGTGACCGAACGCCAACTGCTGGGCGACCCGGCGAAAACCCGGCAACTGCTGCAGCCGCTGCTGGATTTCGGCTTCGAGCTCGCCGTGGACGATTTCGGCAGCGGCTATTCCTCGTTCCTCTACCTCCTGGACCTTCCGGTGCGCTACCTCAAGATCGAAGGCGAGTTGGTACGCCGCGCCGTGGCCGACACGCGGGCGCGCACCATGGTCGAGTCGATCCAGTCGATGGCGGCACGGCTCGGCATCCGCACCATCGCCGAGGGCATCGAAGACCAGGCCACTTGCGAACTGATGCGCGATCTGGGAATCGACTGGGGCCAGGGCTACCTCTGGGGCCACCCGCAGATCGGCTGAACGGCAACGAGGAGACTGCGCATGTTTCACATCGATCCCACGCTTTACGCCCCCTGGCCGGCGCTGGCCGGCGGCGTGATGATCGGCATCGCAGCCGGCATCATGGCCTTGGTCGGCGGCAAGATCATGGGCTGCAGCGGCATCGCCGGTGGCAATCTGCACGATTTGATCGAGGGCGTACCGACGCAGCGTTGGCGTTGGTCTTTTCTGCTCGGCGTGCTGCTGGGCACGCTCGGCTGGATCGCGCTGCGCGGCCCGATTCCCGGGGCGGGCCAACCGTTGCCGTGGCTGGCCGCGACCGCCGGCGGTTTTGCCGTCGGCTTTGGCACCCGGCTGGGATCGGGCTGCACCAGCGGACACGGCGTGTGCGGCATCCCGCGCCTGTCCAAGCGCTCGTTCGTCGCCGTGGCGATTTTTTTCTGCACCGCCATGCTCACCGTGTTCGTCACCCACCACGTCGTCTGAAGGAGCGCATGATGAATGCCGTTGCATTGCTCTGCGGGGTGGTGTTCAGCCTCGGTCTGCTGGTTTCGGGCATGGTCGATCCCGAGAAGGTCATCGGCTTTCTCGACGTCGCGGGACACTGGGACCCGAGCCTGGCGCTGGTCATGCTTGGCGCCATTGCCGCCAACGCCGTGCCGATGCGCCTGGCGATGCGGCGGCAGCGCTCGCTGTTGCTGCACTGCCCGATGGAACTACCCAAAGCGACGCAGATCACCACCCGGCTGGTCGCCGGCAGCGTGGTGTTCGGCGTCGGCTGGGGGTTGAGCGGCATCTGCCCCGGGCCGGCGCTGGTCAACCTGGGCACGGCGCAGCCCGACCGTCTGTTGTTTTTTGTTTTCATGCTCAGCGGCATGGGCGCGTACGAACTATGGAACCGGCGGGTATCGAACCAGCGCGCCCCCGCAACGCACACCCCGCCCAATGTGCAATTGCTGCCGCAAACCGCTGACGCACAGCCGGCGCTGCCTGCCCGGCTGGCCGCCCGCGGGCCCGCTGGGAGGCTGACCTTGTTCGTCGACACCCCGCTGCGCGTGGGCGAACGCTACCGCGTGTTGCTGCCCGGGCAAACGCCGCCGCAGGCGCGGTGCTATGTGGTGCAGCAGTTCCGCCCGGGAACGCGCGAAGGTGACGCGGCGCGGGCGATCCTGCTCGCCTACCTCGACGCAGAGCTCGCGCCGGCAGCGCAGCCGCAAACCCCGCGCGCTGACGCCGCGCGAGGGCCTGGGCAAAAGGAGATGGTGCGATGACCGCGGCAAACACCGGCGCCGTGGCGCCTGAGGCGGCGCCCGATCTGTCGTTGTGGGCGCTGCCGGCTGTGCTGCTGCGTCCCGCTGCCGACGGCGGCTACAGCGTCGTGGCGCACAACGCCGCAGCCG
The DNA here is from genome assembly GCA_050180155.1 of Thiomonas sp. Classification (GTDB taxonomy): domain Bacteria; phylum Pseudomonadota; class Gammaproteobacteria; order Burkholderiales; family Burkholderiaceae_C; genus Thiomonas. The sequence goes on from JBFXEK010000044.1 coordinate 5,179, forward strand.
ACGAATTCGCCGTCCTCGCCGGCATCGACTGGAACGGCGATGCACGCGCCTGGCTACCCGATGCCGCGCGGGAACACGGTGCGTCTGCGCTGCCTGCGGCGGGCATCGCGAGCGAAAAAACCATCGGCACTCGGCCCTGTCGCGTGCACATCGCCGCCTGGCCCGCCAGCCGCGACGCGCTGCTGGTGCAACTCGTCGATCTCACCGCGCGCCAGTTCGCCGAGACGGTCACTCGCGACGTCATCAACATCGTCAACGGCTCGGGGCGGGTGCTGGCGCAGACTGCCGACCAGATCTATTCGACCATCGAAGGCGTCGAGCACGGGTTGCGCACCACCGAAACCAGCGAAACCGACAACAAAACCCACGTCGATTCGCTGCTGGACAACGTCAAGTCGATCGCTGCCGTGGCCGCCGACATTCGCGGCATCGCCTCGCAGACCAATCTGCTGGCACTCAATGCGGCGATCGAGGCGGCGCGTGCAGGCGAGGCCGGACGCGGATTCGCCGTCGTCGCCGACGAAGTCAAGCGGCTGTCGCAGCGCGTGCAGGCGGCCACGCAAAGCATCGCCGAACTCGCCGGCGGCATCCACGGCGTGTCCAGCGGGATTTCCTCGGCCTGCCACGCATCGATGCAGTCGGTCGAAGCATCGCACCGCCTGCTCGAACGCTCCACTGCCGAAGTGATGCAAATGCGCCGTGTATCGCATGTGTCGAGTCTGCGCGCGGCCAAGAGCGGGCACCGGCTGTTCGTGTTCCGCGTGCAGGGCGATCTGCAGCGCCAGCCGCCGGCGATCAAACCGGACAGCCTGGCCACTCATCGCAACTGCGGCCTGGGAGATTGGTACGAAGCCAACCGCAACGGCGCGTTGAGCAAACTGCCGAGCTTCCAAGCGCTGGAGCCGCCGCACGCACGGCTGCACGGATTGGTGCACGAATTCGCCGCTGCGCTGCAAGCCGGGGAGCGGCGCCAGGCGCTGCAACTGATGCACGACATCGACCGCGAACTGGCCGCTACGCTGGAGGCGATCGACGCCTTGGTGCGCGACATCGATGCCCTGCTCGCCGGCTGACCGCGGCGCTCAGCCGTCGTCCACCGCGGTGAGTTTGGCGATGTTCAGCGCGAGCCATTTGGTGCCGTGGCGGTTGAACTTCACCTGCGCGCGGGCGTCGTCACCGCTGCCTTCGAGGGTGAGCACCACGCCCTCGCCGAATTTGTTGTGGAACACCGCCTGCCCGGCGCGCAGACCGTGCACCAGCTTCGGGCTGGCCGGGGTGAATGCGGGAACGACGGTCTTGGGCGCGTAGCTCCACGTGCTGTGCGCGTCGGCGCCGAAACCACCGCCAAACCCCGGCTGTCTGGCGCTGATCCACTTCAGCGACTGCTGCGGCAGCTCGTCGAAAAACCGGCTGCGCACGTTGTACCGTGTCTGGCCGTGCAGCATGCGGCTTTGCGCCAGGCTGAGGTACAGCCGCTTGCGTGCGCGGGTGATGGCCACGTACATCAGGCGGCGTTCTTCCTCGATGCCATCGCTGGCGGTCAGCGCGTTTTCGTGCGGGAACAGCCCCTCCTCCAACCCGGTGATGAACACGGCGTCGAACTCCAGCCCCTTGGCGGCGTGCACGGTCATCATCTGGATCGCGTCCTGCCCGCTGTGCGCCTGGTTGTCACCGGCTTCGAGCGCGGCATGGGTGAGGAAGGCGGTGAGCGGCGACTGGGTTTCGCCGGTGGCCGGGTCGATGCCGTCGGCCGTGCCGCCGCCGTCTGCCGTGCCCAAGGACTGCGGCTGCTGCGCCGCGGCGTGCAAACCGAAACCTTCTTGCGTGACGAAGGCAGCCGCGGCGTTGACCAGTTCATTGAGGTTTTCCAACCGTTCCTGGCCGTCACGTTCTTCGCGGTAATGCGCTGCCAGACCGCTGGCGTCGAGGACATGGCGCACCAGATCGGGCAGACTCATCGCCGCGGTTTGCGCGCGCATCTGCGCCACCTGGTCGAGAAACGCCTGCAGACTGGCGGCGCCGCGCCCACCCAAGGCATCGACGGCGTCGCTCAAGGGCACGGCGCGCAGCCGCGCAGCGTCTTGCAACTGCTCGAGCGTGCGCGCGCCGATGCCGCGCGCGGGGAAGTTGACCACGCGCAGGAAGGCGGTGTCGTCCAGCGGGTTGTCGATCAGGCGCAGATACGCCAGCGCGTGCTTGACTTCGGCACGCTCGAAAAACCGCAGCCCGCCGTACACCCGGTACGGCAGCCCGGCGTTGAACAGCGCGCCTTCGATGATGCGCGACTGCGCGTTGGAGCGGTAGAGCACGGCGATTTCGCTGTGGCGGATGCCGTCGCGCAGCAGTTGGCGCACTTCCTCGATCAGCCATTGCGCTTCGGCGTAATCGCTCGGCGCCTCGAATACGCGCACCGGTTCGCCCGCCCCGGCGTCGGTGCGCAGCGTCTTGCCCAGGCGCCGGGCGTTGTTGGCGATCAGGGTGTTGGCGCTGTCGAGAATGTGGCCGTGCGAGCGGTAGTTGCGTTCGAGCTTGATGAGGTGGCGCACGCGGAATTCGCGCTGGTAGTCGTCCATATTGCCGGCGTGCGCGCCGCGGAAGGCGTAGATGCTCTGGTCGTCGTCGCCGACGGCGAACACGCTGGCCGGCTGCGCCTCGCCCGGCCCGGCCAGCAGCTTGAGCCACTGGTATTGCAGGCGGTTGGTGTCCTGGAACTCGTCGACCAGGATGTGACGGAAACGCTGGCGGTAATGCGCGCGCAGCGCGGCGTTGTCGCGCAGGATTTCGTAAGAGCGCAGCAACAGCTCGGCAAAGTCGGCCACGCCGTCGCGGCTGCACTGCGCCTCGTAGGCCAGGTAGATCTCGGCGAGCTGGCGGCTTTGCTGGTCGCGCACTTCCACGTCGCTCGGGCGCAGCCCCTGCTCCTTGGCGCCATTGATGAACCACTGCACCTGCTTGGGCGGGTGGCGCTCTTCGTCCACGTTGAGGTTTTTGAGCAGGCGCTTGACCGCGGCGAGCTGATCCTGCGTGTGAGGAT
>JBFXEK010000045.1:0-8163 GCA_050180155.1 Thiomonas sp.
GAGCATGCGGATCGTCGGTTTCATCTGTGCGGTGCGGATCGAGCAATGAAGTTTTTCAGTGTGCCACGATTTCGGCCCGCCGTGACGCTCCATCGCGGTTTTTGGGCCACAACCGCGGCAGTCGGTCACGCCACCTGTGCGGTCATGCCCTGGTGGCGCAGCAGCGCGTCGATGCGCGGTTCACGGCCGCGGAACGCTTTGAATGCCTCGATGGCATCGCGGCTGCCACCCACGGCGAGGATGGTCTGCCAGTAGCTGCGGCCCACCGCAGGATTGAGCGGCCCTTCTTCCTCGAAACGCTCGTAGGCGTCTGCCGACAGCACTTCGGCCCATTTGTAGCTGTAGTAGCCCGCGGCATAACCGCCGGCGAAAATGTGCGAAAAACTGCAGACGAAACGGTTGAACGGCGGCGGCTGCAGCACGGCGACTTCTTCGCGGTTTTGTTCGACCAGGGTTTCGATGGCCGCGGGAGTGAAGGTGTGCAGATCGTGGTGCAGCCGCATGTCGAGCAGCGCGTATTCGACCTGACGCAGCGTTTGTAGTCCCGACTGGAAATTTTTCGCGGCGAGCATTTTGTCGAACAGCGTGCGCGGCATCGGCTCGCCGCTGTCGACGTGCTTGGTGAGAAAGCGCAGCACCTCCCACTCCCAGCAAAAGTTTTCCATCAGCTGGCTGGGCAGTTCGACTGCATCCCACTCGACCCCGGAAATTCCGGACACCGCGATGTCATCGACCTGGGTGAGCATGTGGTGCAGGCCGTGGCCGAATTCGTGAAACAGCGTCTGTACGTCGTCGTGGCTGAGCAGCGCCGGCCTGCCGCCGACCGGCGAGGGGAAGTTGCACGTCAGCGTCGCCACCGGGGTTTGCAGCGTGCCATCGGCGCGGCGCCAACGGCTGCGCACATGATCCATCCACGCACCGGAGCGCTTGCCGTCGCGGGCGTAGAGGTCGAGGTAGAACTGACCGACCAGTTCACCTTCGGCGGATTCGATGCGGTAGAGGGTGACGTCGTCGTGCCAGGCGTGGATGTCGCCTTCCTCCCGGCGCAGCCGCACGCCGAACAGCGTTTGCACCACGCGGAACAAACCACCGATCACCGTAGGCAGGGTAAAGTACTGCCGCACCTCCTGCTCGGACAATGCGTAGCGCGCCTGCCGTAGCTTTTCCGACGCCCAGGCGATGTCCCAGGCTTCGAGCGTGTCCAGACCGAGCCGCTGGCGGGCGAAGGTGCGCAAGGCGTCGAGGTCGCGCAGTGCGTAGGGCTGGGCGCGGGCGGCCAGATCGCGTAAAAAATGCATCACCTCGGCAGGCGTGCCGGCCATTTTCGGCACAAGCGACACTTCGGCAAAATTGGCGTAGCCGAGCAGCCGCGCTTCTTCGTCTCGCAATGCCAGAATTTCGGCCATCACTGCCGAGTTGTCGAATTTGGGCTCGCCCAGCTCGCTGGCGCGGGTGACGTAGGCGCGGTACAGGCGCTCGCGCAGCGGTCGGTGCTCTGCATGCTGCAAAACCGGCATGTACGACGGATAGTGCAGGGTGAATTTGTAGCCTTCGCGGCCGTCGCGCGCCGCGGCGTCGCGCGCGGCATGCAGTGCGTCGGCGGGGATGCCGGCAACCTGATCCTCCCCGACATACTCGGCGTGCGCCGCTGTGGCGTCGAGCACGTGTTCGGAGAAGGTCTGGCTCAGCGCGGCCAGGCGCTCCTGGATCGCGGCGTATCGCTCGCGCGCCGCGCCTTCGAGCAGCGCGCCGCTCAAGCGAAAGTCGCGCAACGCGTGGTCGATGATGCGCTGCCGAACCGGACTCAGCGCGGCAAACCCCGGCTGGTCGCGCAGCGCCTGGTACTGGTGCAGCAAATCCGCGCTCTGCCCCAGGCGGGTCCAGAACTCGGTGACGCGCGGCAGCATGGCGTTGTATGCCGCGCGCAGCTCGGGGGTGTCGGCCACGGCGTTCAAATGGCTGACCACTCCCCAAGCGCGACTCAAGTGTTCAGTGGCGGCTTCCAGCGGCTCGACCACGCTGTCCCACGTTGGCGGCGTGGCTGCAGAGGTGACTTGCCGCAGCGTGCGTTCGGCGGCGTCGATCAGCGCGTCGATCGCCGGGGCGATGTGCTGTGGCTGTACCGCGGCAAAATCCGGCAGGCCGGAGAAATCACACAGCGGATTGTTCTGTGGCCAGTCGGCCGGCGTGGCATCGGTGGAGTGGACTGCGGTCATCATCATGCCATTATTTGCCGCCATGCTGGCGTTCGCAGGACTCGACGGTATTGACCAGCAGCATGGCAATGGTCATCGGTCCCACGCCACCGGGCACCGGGGTGATCCAGCCAGCGATTTCGCTGACCGCGGCGAAATCGACGTCGCCGCACAGCTTGCCTTCGGCGTTGCGGTTCATGCCGACGTCGATCACCACGGCGCCGGGTTTGACCATGTCGGCGGTGATGAGCTTTTCGCGGCCGACCGCGGCTACCAGAATGTCGGCCTGGCGGCAGACGGTTCCCAGATCGGTGGTACCGCTGTGCGCGATGGTCACCGTGGCGTTGGCCGCCAGCAGCATTAGCGCCATGGGTTTGCCGACGATGTTCGAGCGGCCGACGACCACCGCATGCTTGCCGCGCAGGTCGGTCAGGCCAATGGATTCGAGCATTTTCATGCAGCCGTAGGGAGTGCACGGCTTGAAGCCTGGACGGCCGACCATCAGCGCGCCGGCGCTGGCGACGTGAAAGCCGTCGACGTCTTTGTCCGGCGAAATCGCCTCGATGACCTTGTGTGCGTCGATGTGCTTGGGCAAAGGCAGTTGCACCAGGATGCCGTGGATGTCCGGGGCGGCGTTGAGCGCGGCGATGCGCGACAGCAGCGCGGCTTCGGTGAAATCGGCCGGATAGTGCTCCAGCACCGAGCGGATGTGGGTTTGCTCGCACGCCTTGATTTTGTTGCGCACATAGACCTGGCTGGCCGGGTTGTCGCCAACTAAGATGACCGCCAGCCCCGGTCGGTGGTCAGCCTGGGCGCAGGCCTGCGCACGCTGCGCGACTTGCGCGCGGATGGAAGCGGAAAGAGCGATACCGTCGATGCGTTGTGCGGTCATGGTGCGGGCAGTGGAAACAAAAAACAGGCCGGGTGCGGGGGCGGGCAACGACCGGCTGGCATCGCGGGGTTGGCTTACTTGGGCGAGCCCAGCGCGATTTTGAGCAAATCGGCAACCGTGCTGACGCCGAGTTTTTCCATGATGTTGGCGCGGTGCGCCTCGACCGTTTTGATGCTGATGTTCAGGTCGTCGGCGATCTGTTTGTTCAGCCGGCCGGCGACGATGCGTTCGAGCACCTGCGACTCGCGCGCGGTCAGCCGCGCCAGCAAGGCGCCACGGCTGGCCTCGGCTTGCTGCTGTTCGGCGTCCAGCCGGGCTTTTTGCAGCATGCGGTCGACGAGGTCGCGCAGCACGGTTTCGTTGAACGGCTTTTCGATGAAGTCGACCGCGCCTTTTTTCATCGTGTCCACCGCCATCGGCACGTCGCCGTGGCCGGTGATGAAGACCAGCGGCATGGTGCAGCCACGCCGCAGCAATTCGTCCTGTAGCTCCAGGCCGTTCATTCCAGGCATGCGCACATCGACGATCAGGCAGGCGATTTCACGCGGGTCGAAGCGGGCAAGGAAGGCTTCGGCGGATTCGAAGCAACGCACGCGGTAGTCGTTGCCTTCGAGCAGCCACTGCAACGAGTCGCGCACGGCTTCATCGTCGTCCACGACATACACGGTACCTTTGGTCGCTGTTTTCATGCGCGTGCGCTTGGGGCTCAGAAACGGGAAGGGAGAAAGTCGGTAGGTGCAGGCCCGTCCAGCGAAGCCGCAGGCGCACCGGGTTTGGGTGCGCCCAGCGGCAGGGTGAAGCTGAAAATGCAGCCCGCGATCTGATTTTGATTGTAGTAATTCTCCGCCCACAACCGGCCCTGGTGATACTCGATGAACGAGCGGCAAATGTTCAATCCGATGCCCAGGCCCTCGGCCTTGGTGGTGTAGAACGCCTCGAACAGCCGCTCCATCACCGACGGGTCGATGCCGGTGCCGTGGTCTTTGACCGAGAACGTCACCCGCTCGCCGTCGGCCAGTACCTTGAGTTCGATGCTGCGCTGGTTGCCCTGCCGCCCGGCCTTGTCCACCGATTCGGCGGCGTTGCGCAACAGGTTGAGCAAAACCTGCTCGATCAGGATCGGGTCGGCGTACAGCGTTGGGATGCCCGGGGCGACGAAGCTGAGCAGGCGCACGTTGCGCCGGGTGAGCTCGATCTCGGCCAGCTCCAAGGTGTTGCGCACGATGTCCTGCACCCGGCACGACACACGGGCCGGTTCGCTTTTTTTCACAAAATCGCGCACCCGCTTGATGACGCCGGCGGCACGCTGCGCTTGGCGGTTGGTTTTTTCCAGCGCTTCGAGCAATTCGTGTTGCGCCATGCCGTGGGTCTTGACGCGGGCGATCATGCCCGAGGTGTAGTTGCTGATGGCCGTCAGCGGCTGGTTGAGTTCATGCGCCAACGATGAGGCCATCTCGCCCATGGTGATCAGGCGGCTGGTGATCTGCGCTTTCTCCTCCTGCTTGCGGGCGGTTTCCTCGGCGCGCTTGCGCGGCGTGATGTCGGTGGCAATGAGCAGTTGCGCCACGCGGCCATCGACCCATTGCATGTAGCGCTGGCGCACGTCGAACCAGCGATCGAGCGCCTGCACATAGGTCTCGTGCACATTGGCCTGGCCGTCGAGGATTTCGTCGGCCGGCAGTCCGGCGAATGAATCGACGGTGTCGGCATGATCGTCCCCGGCCACGCTGGTCATCTGCCCGCCGTTGAGCATGAGGTGGCCGTGCACTGACGCGCCGAACCACTGCCGGTAGAGTTTGTTGGCGAATAACGGTTCTTCGGTGCCGAGCGAAATCACCGACACGGCTGCGTCCAGCCCTTCGAGCACGGCGACGAAGCGTTCGTGCGACGCGGCCAGTTCCTGGCGGATGCGCGTCGGCTCGGTGATGTCGGTGACCGACATGATCCAGCCGGTCTGCTTCTCGCGCACGTCGATCAGCGGCGAGACGTACACCCGAGCGTCGAACTCGCTGCCGTTCTTGCGGCGGATTTTCAGCGCGAATCCCGAGGGCGGCGCCAGGCCGTCCAGACTTTGCTGGATCGCCAGCGCCATTTCCGCCCCTTGCTGCGACGGCCAGTAGGGGTAGGGCGGCTGGCTGCCGATGAGGTCGCTCTCCTCGAACCCGGTCATGCGGCAGAACGACAGGTTCACATACTGAATGCGCCCCTGCATATCCACGGCTTGCATGCCGGTGGACAGCGAGTTTTCGATCGCGCGGCGAAACGCCGTTTCGCGCGTCAGCGCTTGCTGCGCGCTCAGACGCTGGCGCAACTGGTTCCAGCTCGTCAACAGCGTCCACAGCGTCAGTGCCGAGAGCAAAAATACGCTCCAGTACAAACCCTTGGTCGTCCAGCTCGGGCTGCTGCGGTAGCTGCTGACCTGCAGCACCAGACCGGGCTCGAATGGCGGCAGCGGTGCGCGATACTGCAAGGCCTTGTCGCGCACCGGCTGGCTGGAGGCGCTGACCAGCAGCTCGTTATTGCCATTCAGCAGGGAGACGGCGTAGCTGGCGTTGAGGTCTTCGGGAACCGAGTTGCGCAAAATGCCCTCCACCGAGTACACCACACCGACCACGCCGGTGAGCTGGTCGTTGCGCAGCACCGGGGTGGCCGATTCGAGCAGCCAGCCGTTGTCGGCGGTCTTGAACGGGACGGAGTAGGCGGTGCGCTGGCTGACCAGGGCCTGCTGGATCAATTGCAGGCTGATGCTGCGCTTGAGCGTTTTGCCTGCTAGCGAGGCGATTTGCTCGGTCGGCAGGTTGGGGCTGCCCTTTTTGAATACCACCGAACCGTCGGCGTGGGCGTAATACAGCAGCACGATTTGCGCATAGCGGTGGAGCAAGCGCAGCGCCTGTGCGTCGAACGGACCGGCGCGATCGTCGTGCAATGCCAGATTGTTGGCAATGGCCTGCACCTGGTCTTGCGCCAAGGTGAGGTCCAGACTGATCCGCTGCTGCGCCCATTCGCTGTCGCGTTGCAGGTTGTCCTTGTCGCGCTGCAGATCCGCTTGTTGCGAATAGCGCACGAGCGCGGCCATCGCTGCGAGAAAAAGCACAAAAACCACCAGCGGCAGCACGAGCAGCACGCGGTCGGACTGCAACCGCCGCAACAGCGCTCGCGCGCGCAGCAAACCGAAATGCTGCAGCCAGTTGCGTCGATGCTGCACCGGGAAGGGTTTTGTACGTTTCACGACAAAAGTCTAAAGTCATCGGGTCGGCTGCGACGAACGGCGATTTTTGACCGTGCGCAGCAGGGCGTCTACGAGCCGCGAAACGCGTTCAAAAAAGCCGGATTTAATTTCACTATATGAAATTAAATCTTGTCATTCGAAAAACTGTTTGCGATACTGCCGTGAACCAATGAGGAGAACAGCATGGCCGCTTTACCCGAGATGCAACCCAGCTCGCTGTCTGCAGCCGCCGGGGATGCCGACCCGCAGGAAACCCGCGAATGGCTCGACGCCCTGCGTGCGGTGATCGAAACCGAAGGCCCGGGCCGGGCGCACAGCCTGCTCGAAACCTTGATCGACGAAGCGCGGCAACACGGTGTGGACCTGCCGTTTTCTGCCAATACGGCTTACGTCAATACCATCCCGCCCGACGAAGAAGCGCGCAGCCCCGGCAATCTGGAAATCGAAGAGCGGCTGCGCGCCTATATGCGCTGGAACGCGATGGCCATGGTGGTGCGCGCCAACCGACTGCACCCGGCTGACGGTGGCGACCTGGGCGGGCACATGGCCTCGTTCGCTTCGGTGGCGACGATGTATGGCACCGGGTTCAACCATTTCTGGCACGCGCCGACCGCCGAGCACGGCGGCGACCTGATTTTTTTCCAGGGCCACAGCTCGCCCGGCATCTACGCCCGCGCATTCATGGAGGGGCGGCTGAGCGAGGAACAACTCGCGCACTTTCGCCGCGAGGTCGAGGGCAAGGGGTTGTCGAGCTATCCGCACCCCAAGCTGATGCCCAATTTCTGGCAGTTCTCCACCGTCAGCATGGGGCTGGGGCCGATCATGGCGATCTACCACGCCCGCTTCCTCAAGTATCTGCACGCACGCAGCCTGGCCGACACGGCCAAACGCAAGGTCTGGGCGTTCTGCGGCGACGGCGAAATGGACGAGCCGGAGTCCAAGGGAGCGATCGGACTGGCCGCGCGCGAGAAACTCGACAACCTGGTGTTCGTCGTCAACTGCAATCTGCAGCGTCTGGACGGTCCGGTGCGCGGCAACGGCAAGATCATCCAGGAGCTCGAAGCCGACTTCCGCGGCGCCGGTTGGAATGTGATCAAGCTGATCTGGGGTTCGTACTGGGACCCGCTGCTGGCGCGCGACAAGGACGGCATCTTGCGCCAGGTGATGATGGACGTGCTCGACGGCGACTACCAGGCGATGAAGGCCAACGACGGTGCGTTCGTGCGCAAGCATTTCTTCGGCCGCGACCCGCGGCTGCTGAAAATGGTCGAGCACATGAGCGACGAAGACATCTGGCGGCTGAACCGCGGCGGCCACGACCCGCAGAAGGTCTACGCCGCGTTCCACGCCGCGGCCCACCACCAGGGCGGGCCGACGGTCATCCTGGTCAAGACCATCAAGGGCTATGGCATGGGCCGCGCGGCCGAGGCGCGCAACGTCGCGCACCAGGTGAAAAAGCTCACCGACGAGGACATCCGCGAGTTCCGCGACCGCTTCAACATCCCCATCCCCGACCACGAGCTGCCCAATCTGCCCTTCTTCAAACCGGCCGACGACACGCCGGAAATGAAATACCTGATCGAGCGGCGCAAGGCGCTGGGCGGCTTTCTGCCGCAGCGGCGCGAAAAGGCCGACGAGCATCTGGTCATTTCCGACCTGAAGGAAATCTTTCAGCCGGTGCTCGAGCCCACCGCCGAGGGCCGCGAAATCTCCACCACCCAGGCGTATGTGCGCTGCCTCAACCAGCTGCTGCGCGACAAGACGCTGGGCCCGCGCGTGGTGCCGATTCTGGTCGACGAAACCCGTACCTTCGGCATGGAAGGGCTGTACCGGCAGATCGGCATTTA
>JBFXEK010000046.1:0-8140 GCA_050180155.1 Thiomonas sp.
GCGCCGGCAGCCCGGTGCGCAAATCGGACAGGCTGCCGGTCATCACGCCAAAGCGCCCGGCGACGTTGTGGTAGACCTTGCTGCCGCTGCCAAAGCGCGCGTTGTCGACGGTGGAAAAAAAGTATTCGAGGTTGATCCACTCGCCCACCACCACCGGCGCGGCCAGCAGGTTTTCCAGCAGCCGGCCCTTGGGGTCGCAGCGCCAGTCGTAAGACAGCAGAAACGAACGCCCCTGCAGATCGGCTGCCTGGGTGAGCGAACGCCGGCCGATCACACCGTAGAGGTTTTTCGACAAGCCCCATTCCGGCCGCACCTGCGCCCAATCCACCGCCATGCGGTGCGCCAGGCGCCAGGCCGCCGCCGGCTCCAGCGGCTTGGGGCTGGGCAGCAGCTTCGGCATGCGCTCGGCCGCGGCCAGCTTGCTCGCCGCGCGCAGGCCGTTGCGCAGCCGTTCCAGATAGACCAGGTGGCGCGGCGGCAGCAGGTCCAGGTCGAGCAGTTCGATGTGGTCGGTGGTGGTGTTGTGCAGCGCCGGCAGGAACCAGGTGTCCTCCGGGATGTCGATGCCCATGCCGCGCAGCCGGTCGCGCACCGCGGTCTTGTTGGCCATTTGCGCCAGTACCCGGGCGTTGACCAGGCCGGAGCCGCCGCCGCAGGCGCCGCAGTCCAGCGCCGACTCATACGGGTTGTTCTCGCTCTGGCTGCTGTGTCCGACGACGAGCACGAAGCGCGAGAATTGCTTGGTCAACCCGATGGTGGTCAGCGCGGTATGCACGTAGTTGACCTGCTCGTCGAGCGAGAAGCCGATGCGCCCCAGCCGCACCAGTTGATAGCCGGCGTAGTCCGGATCGACGCGGTAAACCTCGCGCAGCTTGTCGATGAACGCGGCTTCCTGCTTGGCACCGATGCCAAACGCGGTGTGCAGCCGGGTCGGGCCGTCGCGGTGGCGCAGCGCGGTTTCACGCAGTTCGCGGATGATGTCGTCGTCCAGGCGCTCGCGTTCGATGCCCAGCTCGGCGTGCAGCGCCTTGACGATCATCGCCCGCTGCAAGGTGCGGATGATGGAGTCGGCCTGCTCGCGGCTGAGCTTGTCCACCAGCAGCCGGGTGACCGGTTTTGCCACGTCGATGCGTCTGCGCCAGTTGCTGTAACCCAGCGGCGCCAGCGTTTTGCCGAACAGGTCCAAGCCGAACAGCATGCCCACGGCCTCGACCGTGACGTAGGGAGTGAGCACCGAGCTTTTCAGGTCGTGCAGCACATGGCCCAAGGTGGAGACGAAATGCTCGTCGTTCGGGTCGAGCTCGGCCGGCAGTTCGAGCACCAAGTTTTTCGGCGTCACCAGCGCCGGGCAAAAGTGCACTTCGCTGCCCTTGCCGTAGCCGAGAAAGCCCACGGGCACGCCGAAAAAACCGGCGATGCCGAAGGTCTGATAGTCGCCCACACGCTCCAGATGCCGACGGATCGGCTCGGAACGCACGTCGATGCAAAACATCGCCTGGGCAAACGGCCGCTTGCCCACGGGCAGATCGTGCGGCAGCTGCACGCTGGCCAGCAGATGGTCGACGGCGTGCATTTCCATCGCCAGCGTCCATACCATGCCCTCCTGCGGCGCGAACTGCTGCAAGCCCTGCAGCAGGCCGTGCACGCCGCCGGCATCCAGCGCCAGCAGCTGCTCCTGCGCGCCGGCCACGGCGGCCAGTCGTTGCAATTCGCCGGCTTGGAGCTGCGCCTGCTGCTGCCGCCAATGCGGCCAGTAGTCGCGCAGCAGCGCCTCGCAGCGGGCGCAATTGCCGCGCGCCAGGGTGTCGTCGATGCGCTGCGCCCAGTCCGGCAGCACCTGCCCGCCATGCAGCGCCTCGCGCAGCAGGCACTCGGCGGTGCGCTCGACCAGCACGGCGTCGAGCTGGTCGCGCCGCTGCGGCGTGCCCATCCGCCGGGAGTGCTCTTGCAACAGCGCCAGGCCGACGATCAGCCGAATGGCCAGAAGATCGACGACGTCCGCCGGGTATTGCTGCGCCCAGTAGTAGTGCTTGGCCGACGCGCGCCAGCGCACGAAGCCAGTCCAGCCGTACAGCCGGGTGAGTTCGCGGGTGAAGTACGCCGGCCAGTCCTCGGGGTCGATGCCGAGCGCGCCCATCCCATGCACCACCGCGCTTTCGGCATCCTGCACCGCGTCGAGGATGCGCGGCACGTGCAGCCCGCGCAGCAACAGGCGCACATTGCGCCGGGCGATGTCGCTCCACGCGGCGAACAGCCCGCGCTCGCGTCCGGGCATACGCCACGACGACTGATCCTCGTCGAAAAAGTCCAGGCAGCTCTTGATCACCAGCTCGTCGAGGTCTTCGGCGATGCGCGTGCCCCACAGCACATCGACCGCCTCGGGCAGGGTGCGCTGCGTCAGCCGCTGGCGCAGCGCCGGCAGCTCGGCCGCGAGGTCGTGCGCCGCCGACGGCAGCGGCTGGCCGCGCAGCAGCGCCGCCACGTCATCGGGCTGCGCCCCGGCAACGATCACGTCGCGGTCGTGCGGCAACTGCATCACCGCCTGCAACCAGCGCGGCCAGTCGATTCCCGGCACGGCGGGCAGAGCCGCCGCGCGGCGCTGCAGTTCGCGCCCCAGTTCTCCGGCATGCACCTTGCCTTCGCCCTGCCAGCGCTGGTAATGGCTGCGCGGCAAAAACGTGCGCGCACCGAACAGTTCGCGCGCTTTTTGCACCGCCTGCTCGAACGGCAGATGTTCCAGGCCCAGCAGCGGATTGCGGCTGATGAAGGTGCGCAGCGGCCAGAAATACGGTACCGGCTCGGCGGCGACGTAAGCCGTGCCGCGCACACGCAGCCGCTTGCCCAGGTTCAACGCATCGACCATGCCCAGCTCCCGATCAGCGCCAGCGCCACCGCTGCCGCGGCCAGCGTCACCCAGCCCGCCGCGGCAGCGGCGCCGAGGTCGGCACGGCCCGCGGGCTGCGGCCAGGCCGGGCCGTACAGCGCGAGTTGCCACATCCGTGCCGCCGCCCAGCTCCACAGCAGCCACAGCGCCAAGACCGCCACCGCCGCCGGCGCGGGCAGCAGCGCCAGCAGCCCGAGCACGGCGAAAAACCCCGGAAACGGCGGCGCCGCCAGCGCCGCGAGCACGGCCACGGCCAGCGCCGCGCCCAGCTGCGGAAACGCCGCGGTCAGCCGGCCGCGCAGGCCGAGGTAGGCACCGCCGACGCGCCCGCGCAGCGCGCAGCCGAGCGCGGTGAGCGCAGCGGCGGGCAGCGACAGCGCCGCGGCCACGGCCAGCAGCCAGCCGCCGCCCACGCCGTGCAGCCACGCCAGCCACACCAGCGGCCAGGCGGAAGTGGCCTGCAGCCGCGCCCAGATGAATACCTCGCGCACGGCAAGCAGCCTCCAGCCGTACAGCAGCGCAGTCAGCAGCGCCAGCGCCTGCAGCGCCTGCGCGACCGTGGCCGAGGGCGGCGGCAGCGTGGCCAGCAGCGCGGCACCGCCCAGCGGCAGCGCCAGCAGCAGGATGGCACGCGCCGCCGCCGGCACCGCTTGCAGCACGGCATTGACGCCCAGGCTCAGCGGCAGCAGCGGCAGCATGAACAGGGCGACGCTCCATTGCACCATCATCACAGCCTCCTCACATCCAGCGCAGCGCCACGTTGACCCGCTTGGCCGAGTCGACCGCCGCACGCGACAGCCGCAGGTAGACGTCGCTGACGTAGAACTCGCGCGAGAACAGCGCGTACAGGTTGAGGTACACCGCGTGCCACAGCGTGCCCGGGCGGCCTTCGAGGTCGAGCGACTGCGCGTAAAACGTCACCAGCCAGGCGCCGACCAGCGCGACGGTGACGGCGGCGATGAGCAAGTCGAACACCAGCAGGTTGATGCCGGCGGCGGCGTAGGTGGCGTCGCGCATCACCGGGTCGGGATAGAGGAACATTTCGAAGGCGTGCGCGATCACGGTGTAGCCGATGACCACGATGACGAACGACAGCAATACGAAGGTCAACGACCGCCAGGGGTTTTCACTCGGCAGTTTGTGGATGGCGAAAAACACCTGCGCCCCCGTGACCCAGCCGAAGAACAACAAGACCACCGCCCCCTGCTTGTGGAAAAAATCTGCCGCCACCAGCCAGTGCGACAAGCCCAACACCACTGCCGGAACCAGCACGGTGACGAGCGCCGCCAACAGCCACGGCACTTTGACTGCGCGCAGCGGCCGGTGCTCGACGACGAAGGTGTAAATGTCATCCGGGGGCACGCCGTCGTCCTTGCGCGTGTCGCCGATGACGTTGCCCGAACCGAGGAACAGCGTGGCCTTGAACAGGCCGTGGGCGATGAGGTGGTAGATCGCCAACGAAAACGCGCCCAGCCCGCACTCCATGATCATGAAGCCCATCTGCCCCATGGTCGAATAGCCCAGCGACTTTTTGATGTCGTTTTGCGTGAGCATCAGCGCCGAGCCGATGAGCGCGGTGACCAGGCCGACGACGAACGCCAGGTGCAGCACGTCCGGGGTGTGGATGAACAGCGGGGCGAAGCGGTTGAACAAAAAACCGCCGGCGTTGACGATGCCGGCGTGCATCAGCGCCGACACCGGCGTCGGGCCGTCCATGGTGTAGGGCAACCAGGTGTGCAACGGGAACTGCGCCGAGCGGGCGAACGCCGCCAACGCCACCAGCAGCGCGGCCGTGGCCGCCACGGGCACGCCGCCCACGGCCAGGTTCGGCTGCGCCGCCGCCCGGGCGAATAGTTCGGGCAATTGCAGCGTGCCGTAGCCGTGCCACAGCAGCAACGCCGCCGCCACCAGCGGCAAATCGCCGACGCGGAAGGTCAAAAACGCCCAGAAGGCGTAGCGGCCGCTGGCCTCGCGCGTGGCATCGAAACCGAGCAGAAAATACAGCAGCACGCCTACCAGAAACCAGGCGACGAGCAGCACGACCAAGTCGGACGCGGTGACCATCAGCAAAATCACCGCGGTCATCGCGTCGAGCAAGGCGAAAAACCGCGCGTATCCCGGCTCGTCGGCCATGTAGCGCGTGGCGTAGACGTGCACGATCAGGCTGATGCCCGCCACCAGCACGGCCATGGCCACGGCCAGCGGATCGAGCATCAGCCCGGCCGGACCGAACTGCACCAGCGTCACGCTGCCCCGCGGCGCGCGCAGCACCGCGACGAGCAACGACAGCGCCACGGCGAACGTCGCCGTGCTCAGGCCGATGCTCACCCGCGCCGCGCGCAACGGCCGCCCCGCCGCGGCCAACGGCGCCAGCGCGGCAGACAGCACCGGCAGCCCGGGCAGCAAAACAAGACATGCTTCGACCCATTGGTCCACTGCAGACACTCCTCGGTTGGCCGGGATGGCACAATGCCCCGTTGCCCGGCGGCAGACACGCCGGGCTCGGCCCGGCGCGGACTGCAAAGCGTGCCCGCATCAGCTGCTGCGCGTCTGGCCGCGGGCTCTCGGTGCGTGACATCGTAGAGGAATGATCTGATAAGGAAAATTTGAATTTCTTATTCATTCCATAAACGAATTTTTGCCTCACCCTCCTTTTTCGCAATGCAGCACGCTGCAGCTGCCGCGCCCCTCTGCGCGCATTCCTTTTCTTTGCATCGCCATGAAATCGATGGACAAAAAATACGTCGGCCTCGACCAAGACCGCCACGGCATCACCCAACTCGGCCGCGTGGTGCTCGACGCCCGCGTGTTCGGCCTCATCCCCGAAACCCAGGACTGCGCCGGCTGGAGCCTCGGGCAGATGCAGGTGTTGATGAACCAGGTCGAGCAAAAGTGGGACGAATACGGCAGTCTGCCGAGTCATCTGCCGCCCGAGCTGGCCGAGCGCCACACGCGGATTTACGCCGAAGCCATCGCCCGCGCCAAGAGCAAAGGGTGGAACGCCGAGCTCGACGACGACGACTGATGCCCGACCTCAGCCGAACACTGCCGCGGTGAGCGCGCGCACCGCGGCGCGCTCGGCCTGCAGCGCGTCTTGCGCCACGCGCGCGGCGTCGGCGCCGCCCAGGCGTTCGCGGTGTTGTACGCGGCGCAGCTCGCGGTAGGCGTCGGCGGCGGCGCGGCCGACACCGGCAGGCAGCAGATCGAGCGCCTCGGCCATGCCCAGCAGCGCGATATTGCCCAGGTCGGCGGTGAGCTGCGGATAGTCGGCGGCGTGCGCCAGCACGAGGAACTGCACGGCGAATTCGACATCGACCATGCCGCCGGGGTCGTGCTTGACGTCGAACAACCCGCTGCGATTGGGGTGACCGTCTGCCACTTTTTGCCGCATGGCGAGGATTTCGGCACGCAGCGCGGCGACGTCGCGCCGCGTGGTGAGCACGGCGGTGCGGATGGTTTCGAAGCGCGCGCCGATGGCGAGGTCGCCAGCGCAAAAGCGTGCGCGGGTCAGCGCCTGGTGTTCCCAGGTCCACGCCGTGTTGCTACCGCGGCCGCGCTGGTAGCTGTCGAACGCGGCGACGCTGGTGACCAGCAGCCCGGCGTTGCCGTTGGGCCGCAGCCGGGTGTCGATGTCGAACAGCCGGCCGGCGGCGGTGTGCGCCGTCAGCCACCACACCAGTTTGCGCGCGAACGCGGCGTAGATCTCGGGGGCGCCCTCGGCCGGGTCGTCGAACAAAAACACCAAATCCAGATCGCTGCCATAGCCCAGCTCCTTGCCGCCGAGCTTGCCGTAGGCGATGACGGCAAACGCCGGCTGCTCGCGGTGACGCTGCGGCAGATCCATCCAGCACCATTGCAGCGCCAACCCCACCGTGGCGTCGGCCAGCGCGGAGAGTTCGTCGGCCACCTGCTCGACCTTGATCAGCCCAGCCAGGTCGCGCGACAGGGTGCGGAACATCTCGGCGTGAAAGCCGTGGCGCAGCAAATCCATGCCCTCGCCGGCGTCCCAGCGGCCGCGTTCGATCAGCGCGGCGTGCTGCTGCAACAAATCGAGGCGGTAGGCGTCGGCGTTGAAGCGCTCGCTCGGCGGGGTGATGAGTTCGTCGATCACCGCGGGGTGGCGCTTGATGTAATCGGCCGCCCACGCCGAGGCTTCGAGCATGGTGCACAGCCGCGCCAGCGCCGCAGGCTGTTCGGCGAAAAACGCCAGGTAGGTTTCGCGCCGGCCGATGGCGTCGAGCAGATCGATCAGCCGGTTCAGGCAGGCTTGCGCGCCCGGCCGCTCGGCGGCCATGCCGATGACACGGTCGAGCACCTTGAGCAGCCGCAGCCGTCCGGCGTCGCTGAGCGCGCCATAGCGCGGCGACGTCTCCAGCGCCTTGAGCCGCGCGACCACGGCGTCGTGCGCCAGCCCGGCTTTGGCCAGGCGGTGGCGCACCGCGTCCATGCTTTCCGGCGGCTTGCAGCAGCCAGTGCACTGCGGCCCGTTGTGCAGCAGCGCGTCGAATTCGCCGGCGACGAATTCGCGCACGCTGTCGAGCTCGCGCAGCAGCTTGCAGCCGCGTGGGCAGCCGGCGCGCTGCTGCGCGGCGTCGTCGACGAAGCCCATCGCCCAGGCCAGCGCCTGCAAATCGGCGTCGTCGGCGGGCATGCTGTGCGTCTGCGCATCGTCGAGGTACTGGATGCGGTGTTCGAGGCGGCGCAAAAAGCGGTAGCTGGATTCGAGCCTCTGCGCCGCCTCGGCCTGCAGCAGGCCGTGGGCAACGAGCAGGTGCAGCGCCGGCAGGGTGGCACGCTCGCGGATCTGCGGCATGCGCCCGCCGCGCACGACCTGCAGCAGTTGCACGATGAATTCGATTTCGCGGATGCCGCCGCGGCCGAGCTTGACGTCGTTGGCCTTGTCCGGCCGGGCGGCGGCGCGCTTGCTCGCCTCGGTGCGGATCTGGCGGTGCAGCGCGCGCAGCGCTTCGAGCATGCCGAAATCCAGGTAGCGCCGCCAGACGAAAGGCTCGACCACGGCGTCGAGCGCCTGCGCCGCGCGCACCGCCTGCGGCGTGTCCAGCGGCGAAGCCACGCGCGATTTGAGCCAGGCAAAGCGCTCCCACTCGCGCCCCTGCACCAGGAAATACTCTTCGAGCATCGCCAGGCTGACCACCGGCGGGCCGCTGTCGCCGTTGGGCCGCAGCCGGGTATCGACGCGGAAGACGAAGCCGTCGGCGGTGGCGTCCGACAACAGCGGCACGACCATGCGCACCA
>JBFXEK010000047.1:0-8134 GCA_050180155.1 Thiomonas sp.
GCGACCCGGTGGAAGTCGAAGCGCTCACCCGCGCCTTCCGCCTGGGCACGGCGCAAACGCACTTCTGCCGCATCGGCTCGGCCAAGAGCAATGTGGGCCATACCGTCATCGCCGCTGGCGCCACCGGAGTGATCAAAACCGCGCTGGCGCTGCGGCACGAGCGCATCCCGGCCACACTGCACTACACAGCGCCCAACCCCAAGCTGGCGCTGCAGGGTTCTCCCTTCACCGTCAACGACCGCCTCACCGCGTGGCCGCGCAGCGCGAAGCCGCGGCTGGCCGGGGTCAACGCCTCCGGCGTGGGCGGCACCAACGCGCACGCCATTCTGGAGGAAGCACCGCTGCGCGCGGCCAGCAGCCCCGCGCAGGGGCCGTTCATCCTGCGGCTGTCCGCGCGCAGCGCGAGCGCGCTGGCAGCCGCCGCAGAGCAGCTCGCCGCGCACCTCGACGCCCATCCCGACACGCCGATGGGCGATTGCGCCTACACCCTGCGCGTGGGCCGCAAGACCTTTGCCCACCGCCTGACCGTGGTGGCCGACGACGCCGCCGACGCCAAGCGCGCGCTGCGCGACGCGCAAGCCAATTGGCGGACGCAGCGCCAAGCGCCTGCCGCGCCGCCGCCCATCGCCCTGCTGTTTCCGGGCCAGGGCGCGCAGTATGCGGGCATGGGCAGCGGCCTGTATGCTGCGCTGCCCGAGTTCCGCCAAGCCCTCGACGCCGCGCTCGCCGCCTTCGCGCCGCATACCGACTTCGACCTCAAAGCCCTGCTGTTCGGCAACGACGCCAGCGCGCTGCAAGCCACCGCCGTCACCCAGCCCGCCCTGTTCTGCACCGAGTACGCGCTGGCGCAATGGTGGCTGCAGCGCGGGCTGCAACCCAGCGTGCTCATCGGCCACTCGGTCGGGGAATTCGTCGCCGCCGTGCTCGCCGGGGTGTTCAGCCTGAACGACGCCGCCGCGCTGGTGGCGCTGCGCGGCCGACTGATGCAGGCGCAGCCCGCCGGGGCCATGCTGTCGGTGCGGCTGCCGGCCAGCACGCTGTCGTCCTATCTTGCGCCGGACCTCGACCTCGCCGGAGAAAACGGCCCGCAGGCCAGCGTGGTGGCGGGTGCGTTCGCCGCCATCGCCCGGCTGCAGGCCAAGCTCGACGCCGACGGCGTCGTCAGCCGCCCGCTGCACACCTCGCACGCCTTCCATTCCGCCATGATGGACCCCGCCGTCACGCCCTTCGAGGCGGCGGTGCGGCAAGTGGCGCGTCACGCCCCGCAGCGCACCATCGTCTCCACCCGTACCGGCCAAGTGCTCAGCGCCGAACAAGCCACCGACCCCGCCTACTGGGCGCGTCATTTGCGCGACACCGTGCGTTTTTCCAGCGCGGTGCAGACGGCGTTGGGCGCGCAGCCCGATCTGGTCGGCATCGAATGCGGGCCGCGTGCCGCGCTCAGCACGCTGATGCGCCAACACGTCACAGCCGGACGGCATGCGCCCATCGCCCTGCCCAGCCTGCAAGACAGCGCAGACCGCGAGCTACACCAGCTCGCCAGCGCCGTGGGCCAGCTCTGGACGCTGGGGCACGACATTGCCTGGTTCGACGCTGCCGAACAGCGCCAGCGCATCGAACTGCCCACCTACCCCATCGAGCACAAGCGCTATTGGCTCGACGCCGCTGCGCCCACTGCCCCGTCAGCCCCCCCGTCCGCCGCCGCATCCACCGCCACCCCCGCCGCCGCGCAGGCCGCAACTGCGCCCCGATATGCCGCCCCGAGCGCCGCCTCGCCCTCAACCCCTCCTGCCCCCGCCGCCATGACCCAAGCCGCCGCCTCCCGCCTGCCCGCTTTGATCGCCCGCCTCAACGCCTTGTTCGAGGACAGCTCGGGGGTCGAACTGGCGGATGCCGACCCCACCGCCGCCTTCGTCGAACTCGGTCTGGACTCGCTCACCCTCACCCAGGCCGCGTTGCAGATCAAAAAAGACTTTGCCCTGCCCATCACCTTCCGCGATCTGATGGAGCGCTACCGCAGCGTGGACGCACTGGCGCGGCATATCGATAGCCAGCTTGCGCCAGACGCCGCCACGGCACAACCCGCAGCCCCGTCGCCCGCGCTGCAAACCGCCGCGCTCGCCCAGCCCACAGCAGCCGCCGCCATGCCACAAACCATTCCCTCCGCCCCGCCGCCCGCGATGCCGGTGCCCGCAGGTGTTCCAGCCAATGCGCCCTTCATACAGCAGCTCATTGCGCAACAGATGCAGCTCATGACGCAACAGCTCGCGCTGCTCGGCGGCATGCCCACGGCCGCGCCGGCCCCCACCCCCATGACGCAGACCGCGCCCCCGGCGGCAAATCAGCCCGCACCGCAGCCGCCGGCCCCACAGCCAGCGGCCGCAGTCAAGCTCCAGCCCGCACCCCAGCCCACGCCCGCCGCAGCCGCCCCCGCCGCGCCGGTTGACGACGAAAGCCCGAACGCCAACGCCAAGTACGACGTGAAAAAGGCCTTCGGCGCCATCGCCCGCATCCACACCACGCCCACCGGCGCACTCAGCGCGCGGCAGCAGGCGCGGCTCGACGCCTTCATGCGCCGCTACATCGAACGCACCAAAGCGTCCAAGGCGTATACCATGCGCTACCGCCCGCGTCTGGCCGACCCGCGCGTGGTCAACGGCTTTCGCCCGCAGCTCAAGGAAATCATCTACCAGATCGTCATCGCCCGCTCTGCCGGCTGCCATATGTGGGACCTCGACGGCAACGCGTACGTCGATGCCTTGAGCGGCTTCGGCATGAGCCTGTTCGGTTGGCAGCCGCCGTTCGTCGTCGAAGCCGTGCGCAAACAACTCGACGACGGCTACGACATCGGCCCGCAGCACCCGCTGGCCGGCGAAGTGGCCGAGCTCATCTGCGAACTCACCGGCACCGACCGCGCCGCGCTGTGCAACACCGGCTCCGAGGCCGTCATGGGCGCGGTGCGCGTGGCCCGCACCGTGACGGGCCGCAGCAAAATCGCCATCTTCGCCGGGGCCTATCACGGCATCTTCGACGAAGTCATCGTGCGCGGCACCAAAAAGGGCCGCTCCATTCCCGCGGCGCCGGGCATCATGCCCAACACTTCCGAAAACGTGGTGGTGTTCGACTACGGCACGCCCGAAACCCTGGCCGCGCTCAAAGAGCGCATGAGCGAATTCGCCGCCATCGTCGTCGAGCCCGTGCAAAGCCGCCGCCCCGACTTCCAGCCGCGCGAATTCCTCCACGCCCTTCGCGACCTCACCGCGCAAGCCGGCACGCTGCTGATTTTCGACGAAGTCGTCACCGGTTTTCGCTCGCACCCCGGCGGCATCCAGGCGCTGTTCGACATCCGCGCCGACCTGGTGAGCTACGGCAAGGTCGTCGGCGGCGGCTTGCCCATCGGCGTCATCGCCGGCAAACGCGAGTTCATGGACGCGCTCGACGGCGGCCAATGGCAATATGGCGACGACTCCGTGCCCACCGTGGGCGTGACCTACTTTGCCGGCACCTTCGTGCGCCACCCGCTGGCGCTGGCCGCGGCCCGGGCCGTGCTGCTGCACCTCAAGGCCGCGGGCCCCGAACTGCAACACACCCTGACCACCTCCACCGCCGCCATGGTGGACGAGCTCAACGCCTACTGCCGCGAAGTCGGCGCGCCCATCGTGCTCAAGTCGTTCTCCTCGGTGTGGAAAATCTTTTTCACCGAAGACCACCCGCTGCAAGACCTGCTGTTCGCCATGATGCGCAACCGCGGCGTGCACATCCTCGACAACTTTCCCTGCTTTCTCACCACCGCGCACACCCCACAAGACATCGCCGTCATCAAGACCGCGTTCAAGGAGTCCGTGGCCGAGCTGCAGGAAGCCGACTTCATTCCGCGCCACGCCGACGCCGCTGCCGCCGCCTTCGACGCCAACCACCCGCCCGTGCCCGGCGCGCGCATCGGCAAAGACCCCAGCGGCAACCCCGCCTGGTTCGTCCCCAACCCCGAGCAGCCCGGCAAGTACCTGCGCCTGGACGCCTGAACATGGACACGCAAACGCCCTCGACCGCCACCGCAGTCGATTACGACCCCTTCGGCCAGTCCGCCCCGGTCGCCCGCGTCGCCCCCACCACCGAAGCCCAGCGCGAAATCTGGCTGGCCTGCCAACTCGGCGGGGACGCCACGCTGGCGTACAACGAGTCGGTCACGCTGCATTTGCGTGGCGCAGTCGATCTGCAGGCGCTCATCGCCGCCGTGCGGGCACTGCCCGAACGCCATGACGCCTTGCGCGCCACCCTCAGCGCCGATGGTCAGCACTTGCTGATCGCCGAAACCCTGCTCCTCGACATCCCGGTGGACGACCTGCGTGCTCTGCCCCCCGGGCAAGTCAGCGATGCCCTGAACCGCGCTGCCTTGCAGGCTGTCTCCACCCCCTTCGACCTGCCACGAGGGCCGCTGTTTCGGGCGCGCCTGCTGCGGCTGGCCGAGGATCATGTGGCCGTGCTGCTCAGCGCCCATCACATCGTCTGCGACGGCTGGTCGTTCGGCGTGCTGCTCTCTGACCTCGGGGCGCTTTACGCCGCGCGCAAGGGCGAGGCGCCCGAGCCCGACGCCCCGGTGAGCTTTGCCGCCTTCGCCCAGGCGCTTGCCGCGCGGCAAGACAGCGCCGAGCATCGCGCCGACGAAGCCTATTGGCTCAAGCGTTATGCCAGCGTGCCCGCGGTGCTGGAACTGCCTTGCGATCACCCGCGACCTTCGCATCGTGCGTTTGCCTCCAGGCGTATCGACCAGGTCGTGCCGCCCGAGGTGGTCAGCGCCGTGCGGCAACTCGGCGCGCGTTCGGGCGCCAGTCTGTTTTCCACCCTGCTCTGCACGTTCGGTGCCCTGCTGCAGCGCCTCTGCGGGCAGGACGATGTGGTCGTCGGCGTGCCTGCCGCCGGGCAGACGTTGCCGGGTTACGAATCGGTCGTCGGCCACGGCGTCAACCTGTTGCCGCTGCGCCTCATGCCCGACGCCGCCGCCCCGCTGGCGCAGAGTTTGGCCACAGTGCAATCCGACGTGCTCGATGCCTTCGAGCACCAGCACTACACCTTCGGTACCTTGTTGCAGAAGCTGCTGATCGAGCGCGATCCGTCGCGCGTGCCGCTGGCGCCGGTGATGTTCAACCTCGACCAAGCCATCGACCTGCACAGCTTTGACAACCTACAGGCCAAGGTGGTGTCCAACCCGCGGCAGGCCGAGAACTTCGAGCTGTTCATCAACGCCGTCCCGCTGGCCGATGGCGGCTTGCAGTTCGAGTGTCAATACGCCACCACTCTGTTCGACGACGCCACCGTGCACCGCTGGCTGGCAAGCTATCAGACGCTGCTGGCCAATCTCTGCGCAACACCCGACAAGACGCTAGGCAGCATCGACATCGTGACCGAGGCCGACCGCCAGCGGCTCGCTCGCCTCAACGCCACCGCGATGCCGCTGCCGTCCGGCCTGCTACTGCACCAGCTTTTGCACGCCCAAGCGCTGCGCACACCGAATGCCACGGCGCAAGTCTGCGACAGGCAGGCTATGTCCTACGCCCAGCTCTGGGCGCAGGCTCACCGCATCGCCCATGCCCTGCGTGCCCGCGGCGTGCGGCGCGGCGCGTGCGTCGGCCTGTGCCTGCCGCGCGACGCCGACATGCTGCCCGCGCTGCTCGGCGTGCTCGTTGCCGGTGCGGGGTATGTTCCGCTGGACCCCAGCTTCCCTGCGGCCCGACTGGCCGATATGGCCGAAGATGCCAGCCTAGCCCTGCTCGTGGCCAAAGCCAGCTCAGCCGATGCCCTGCCGTGGCCCCGCGCGCAAAGCCTCTGGCTCGACGCCGATGCCGCCGAAATCGCCGCGCAACCCGACACCGCCCCGGAGGCTGACGCCGCGAGCGACGCCACGCCCGAGTCGCTGGCCTACATGATCTACACCTCCGGCTCGACTGGAAAGCCCAAGGGCGTCATGCTGCCGCACCGCGCGGTGGTCAACTTCCTGCTCGCCGTCACCCAGCGTCCCGGATTGCAGGCGGGCGACATGCTGCTGGCCGTGACCACGCTGTCGTTCGACATCGCCGTGCTCGAACTGCTGCTGCCGCTGGCAGTCGGCGGCACCGTGTTGCTCGCCAGCCGCGAACAAGCCACCGACGGCTTTGCCCTGCGCGACCTGCTCGACACCCAGCCGGTCACCGCCATGCAGGCCACCCCCAGCACCTGGCGGCTGCTGTTCAGCGCGGGCTGGGGCGGCAATCCGCAGCTCAAGGCGCTAGTCGGAGGCGAACCGTTGCCTGCCGACCTCGCCGCGCAGTTGCTGCGCCATTGCGCGCAGGTGTGGAATATGTACGGCCCGACCGAAACCACCGTGTGGTCGAGCTGCTGGCAGGTGCACGACGGCGCCGCAGCCATCGCCATTGGCACCCCCTTGGCCAACACCCAGATCTGGGTGCTCGACCCAAACGGCAAGCTCTGCCCCATCGGCGTGCCCGGTGAAATCCATATCGGCGGCGCCGGCGTGGCCCTGGGCTACTGGCAGCGCGAAGCGCTGACCGCCGAACGCTTCGTCGCTGACGCGCTTGCCGAAGAACCCGACGCCCGCCTGTACCGCACCGGCGACCGTGGCCGCTGGCGCAACGACGGTCAGCTCGAACACCTCGGACGGCTCGATTTTCAGGTCAAGCTGCGCGGCTTCCGTATCGAGCTCGGCGACATCGAATCGCACCTCACCCAGCACCCCGCAGTGGCGCAAGCCGTGGCCGTGGTGCGCGAAGACACCCCCGACGACGCCCGGCTGGTGGCCTACGTCGTGCCGCCCGCAGGCCATACCGTTCCCACCACAGCCGAGCTACGCGCGCATCTGGCAGCCAGCCTGCCCGGGTACATGGTGCCGCAGCACATCCTCACCCTGAGCGCCCTGCCGCTGCTGCCCAACGGCAAGATCGACCGCAAGCACCTGCCCTCGCCTCTCGCTGCTAGCACGCCTACCAAGGCCGAGCGCCGCTTGCCACAAACCGTGACACAACGCCTGGTGGCCGAGGTCATGCAGCAGGTGTTGCACCTGCCCGGTTTGGCGCTCGACGACGACTTTTTCGCTCTCGGCGGCCACTCGCTGCTGGCCGCGCAGCTGGCCGCGCGGCTGCGCCAGCAAACTGGCCTAGACGTGCAGATGCGCACTGTATTCGATGCTCCCAGCATCGACGGCCTGTCGCGCTGGATCGACGCTCATGCACAAGACCATGCGGCCAAGGCCGAGGTGATTGCGCATCGTCGCGAACAGACCGTCGCCCCCGCCTCGCTGCAGCAAGGCCGCATCTGGTTTCTGGAACAGCTCGACCCCGGTCTGCCCACCTACAACACGCCGTCGGCGCATCGCCTGCGCGGGCCGCTCGACGTCACCGCATTGGAGCGCGCGTTCAACGCCATGGTGGCGCGGCAGTCTTCGCTGCGCACCGTGATCGTCGAGGAAAACGGCGCGCCGGTGCAACTGGTTGCCCCCGAGCTGACGGTGCGGCTGGGCGAAATCGAGGACTTGTCCGCGCTGCCCGCTGCCCGCCGCGAAGCCGAGCTGATGGCACGGTTGCAAGCCCGCAGCGCCGAGGTGTTCGATCTGAGCGAGCTACCGCTGTTCAAGCTCGGGCTGTACAGGCTGGCGGCGGACGACCATGTGCTGTTTTTCATGCCGCACCACATCATCTGGGACGGCTGGTCGTTCGACCTGATCTACGACGAAATGGCCGCGCTCTACCCGGCGTTTGCCACTGGCCGCGCCCCCGACCTACCCCCGCTGCCCGTGACCTACGGCGACTACGCCGCCTGGCAGCGGCGTTGGCTCCAAACCCCCGACCTGCAGCGCCAGCTAGGCTACTGGCGCGAGCAGCTCACGCCGCTGCCCGCGCCGTTGAATCTGCCCACCGACCGCCCACGTCCGCAGCGCATGACCGGCGGCGGGCAAACGCACTGGTTCAGCCATCCAGCCGATTGGTTCACCCGCTTGCAGCAGTTCGCGCAGCAACACGACGCCACGCCTTATATGGTGTTGCTCAGCGCCTTTGCCGCGCTGCTGTGGCGGCAGTCGGGCCAGACCGATCTGGTCATCGGCACGCCGGTGAGAGGCCGACCTTCGGTCGAGTTGGAACGAGTC
>JBFXEK010000048.1:0-8126 GCA_050180155.1 Thiomonas sp.
GCGCGCGCACGTGTTCGGCGTTGTGTGTCACCGCCGCCTGCAGTTCCTCGATCTGTTTTTGCGTGGCGTCCGCCTCGGCCTTGCGCTGCTTGAACACCGGCACGGCGATTTTGGCGATGGATTCGACGTAAGGCAGCGCCGCGCCGAGCGCGGACATCCAGGAGGCGGGCATGGCTCGGAAAGGAGGGGAAAAGTACCGATTATGCCCTTGTGCCGCGCTGCATCACACCGCCAGCTGCTGCGGGGAAACCGCCGCGGGTTGCGGCTGGCGCCACTGCTGGAGCAATTGCTCCCACTGCGGCAGCACGCGGGCGAGATGGCGCTGCTTGATGTGGCCATAGCCGCGAATGTCCTCGGGCAGGCGGGCGATTTGCACGGCCAGTTGCAGCCGCTGCGGCGCGGTGGCAGCGTCGATGCCGCGCAACAGCTCGGTCACGGTGTCGCGGTATTGCGTGATCAGCGCGCGCTCCTGCCTGCGCTCGGCCGTATGGCCGAAGGGGTCGAACATGGTGCCACGCAGCACCTTCAGCGGCGCCAGCAGCCTGAACGCCACCCCAACCCAGGGGCCGAATTCACGCTTGACCAGCTCGCCGTTGGCGTTGCGCTTGCTCCACAGCGGCGGAGCAAGGAAGTAATGCCGTTTGAAGCGCCCGTCGAACTGCTGCTGCAACTGCCGGGTGAACGCCGGGTCGCCATGCAGCCGCGCGACCTCGTATTCGTCCTTGTACGCCATGAGTTTGAACAGGTTGTGCGCCACCGCTGTTGTGAGCGCGGTGGCGTGCAGCGGCGCCTCGGCGGCGCGCACCTGAGCGACGAAATCGGCATAACTCCGGGCGTAGTCGGCGTTTTGATACGCGGTGAGAAAGTCCACGCGGCGACGGATGACTTCGTCGAGGCTGGGGCGTTTGACCAGTTCGATCACCTGCCCGGCGGCGCCGAACGCGGCGATGGCCTGCGGATCGTGCGCGGCGTGACGCCCCCATTCGAACGCCGCTTTGTTCTTCTCCACCTGCACGCCGTTGAGCTCGATGGCGCGCATCAACGCGGCGTAGCCCAGCGGCACCCAGCCCTTCTGCCAAGCGAAACCCAGCAGCATGGGATTGGCGTAGATCGCATCGCCCAGCAGGTGTTCGGCGGCGCTGACGCAATCGAACCCCGCGACCTGCCCCGGCCCGGCGGCACGCTCGATCGCCGCGCGGCACGCCGCGGCGGGAAACTGCCAGTCCGGGTCGTGGACGAACGCCGCAGTGGGCGTGCCGTGGGTGTCGAGCGCGACGTGCGTGCGGCCTTCGCGCACACGGCAGAGGGTTTCGCCGTCGGCGGCGACGATGGGGTCGCAGCCCAGGATCAGCTCGGCCTCGGCAGTGGCGACGCGGGTGGTGACGATTTGCGACGGATCGTTGGCGATGAGCACATGGCTCCACGTCGCCCCGCCTTTTTGCGCCAGACCGGCGGCGTCCTGCGTGACCACGCCCTTGCCCTCGATGTGCGCGGCCATGCCGAGCAATTGGCCGATGGTGATCACCCCGGTGCCGCCGACCCCGGCGACGACGATGCCGTAGCTGCCGCCGCCGGCAGCATCGGCTGCAAGCGGATCGGGCACCTGCGGCCAGGGCAGCGCGGGCATGGCGCCCAGATCGGCCTCGGGCCGCGGCCGGGGCTTGCGCAGCTCCGCACCTTCGAGGCTGACGAAGCTCGGGCAGAAGCCTTTGAGGCACGAAAAGTCTTTGTTGCAGGTGCTCTGGTTGATCACGCGCTTGCGGCCGAACTCGGTGTCCAGCGGTTCGACCGACAGGCAGTTGCTCTGCTCGGAGCAGTCGCCGCAGCCCTCGCACACCAGCGGGTTGATCACCACCCGGCGCTTGGGATCTTCCATCTTGCCGCGCTTGCGCAGACGGCGTTTTTCAGTGGCGCAGTACTGGTCGTAGAGGATCACCGTCACGCCCGCAACTTCGCGCAGCCGCAGCTGGATGGCGTCGAGCTCGTCGCGGTGGTGCACGGTCACGCCGGGGGCGAGGTCGGTCACGCCCTCGTATTTCTGCGGCGCGTCGGTGACGACGACGATTTCCTTCACCCCTTCGGCGGCGAGCTCGCGGCTGATCTGCGCCACGCTCAGGTGGCCCTCGACCGGCTGGCCGCCGGTCATCGCCACCGCGCCGTTGTAGAGAATTTTGTAGGTGATGTTCACCCCGGCGGAGATGGCCTGGCGGATGGCCAGCAGCCCGGAGTGGTAGTAGGTGCCGTCGCCCAGATTGGCGAACACGTGTTGCTCTTTGCTGAACGGCGCCTGCCCGACCCAGGCCACGCCCTCGCCGCCCATCTGGCTGAACGTGGTGGTATTGCGGTCCATCCAGACGACCATGTAATGGCAGCCGATGCCGGCCAGCCCGCGCGAGCCTGCGGGCACGCGGGTGCTGGTGTTGTGCGGGCAGCCCGAGCAGAACCACGGCGGGCGCTGGCCGGCCACGGGTTGCGCCCGCAGGCTGCGTTCGCGCGCGTCGATCACCGCCAGCCGCTCCTGGATGCGCCGTTGCACGTCTTGCCCGGCTGCGCGCAGGATGCCCAGTTTGTCCAGCCGGCCGGCGATGGCGCGGGCGATGATCGCCGGATTCAGATCGGCTTTGGCCGGCAGCAGCCAATTGCCCGCCGGGTTGGGCTGGCTCCACTCCCCGCCCGATCTGTCGCCTTCGCGCTCGTCGAATTTGCCGATGACGTTGGGCCGCACGTCCTCGCGCCAGTTGTACAGCTCCTCCTTGAGCTGGTACTCGATGACCTGACGCTTTTCCTCGACCACCAGAATCTCCTGCAGCCCGGTGGCGAACTCGCGGGTGATGCTCGCCTCCAGCGGCCAGACCACCGCGACCTTGTGCAGCCGGATGCCCAGCCGCGCGCAGGCGGAGTCGTCCAACCCGAGGTCGAGCAGCGCCTGGCGGGTGTCGTTGTACGCCTTGCCGCTGGCCATGATGCCCAGCCGCGCGTCGGGGCTGTCGATCACCGTATGGTTGAGGCGGTTGGCGCGCACATACGCCAGCGCGGCGTACCACTTCACGTCCATCAGCCGCGCCTCCTGCGCCAGCGGGGAGTCGGGCTGGCGGATGTGCACGCCGTCGGCGGGCAGGACGAAGTCTTGCGGCAGCACGACGCGCACGCGATCGGCATCGACATCGACCGAGGCCGACGACTCGACGATTTCCTGGATGGTTTTCATCCCCGTCCACAGCCCGGAATAGCGGCTGAGGGCAAAGGCGTGCACGCCCAGATCGAGGATCTCCTGCACCGATGCAGGGAAAAACACCGGCAACCCGCAGGCTTTGAAAATATGGTCGCTCTGATGCGCCAGCGTGGACGATTTGGCCACATGGTCGTCCCCGGCCACGGCGATCACCCCGCCATGCCGCGCCGTACCGGCGCTGTTGGCGTGTTTGAACACGTCGGCGCAGCGGTCCACCCCCGGCCCCTTGCCGTACCAGATGCCGAACACGCCGTCGAAGGTTTTTTTGTCGGCGAACAGATCGAGCTGCTGCGTGCCCCACACCGCGGTGGCGGCCAGCTCCTCGTTGACCCCGGGCTGAAACACGATGTGGTTGGCGTCGAGAATCGACTTGGCCTTCCACAGCGCCTGGTCGTAACCGCCCAGCGGCGAGCCGCGGTAGCCGGAAACGAATCCGGCGGTGTTCAGCCCCGCAGCCAGATCGCGCTGCCGCTGCAGCAGCGGCAGGCGCACCAACGCCTGGATGCCGCTCATGAAGGCGCGGCCGGAAGTGAGGGTGTATTTGTCGTCCAGCGAAATGGTCGCCAGCGCCCGACGGATATGCTCGGGAAGGGGAGCGTTCATCGCCTGTCTCCTGTTCGGCGTGCACCCGGTGAGATGCCGCCCGTGAGTGATCGATCGGCGGCCGATCAGGCCAGCCGTCCCATTGCGGTGCTGCACGGCTTGCGCGGCCCGCGCGCCGTCTCGTGAACGACGCTCCGGCGCCATGGCGCCGATGGGCCGATGCTAGTGCGGCCGGCTCAGGCGGAAAAGAGGGTTGAACCGCAGGCGCGGCGTCGGCGGCCTGCCGGCGGCGTCAACCGAACGCCGGCAGGACGAGGACATACGTGTCCACCGCGGCGTTCGGGTTGACCACCGGATTGCTCGGATCGGCGTTGCCCCAGTCGCTCTGGAACAGGACGCGCGTGCCGCCGGTGCTGAACGTGACGTTGGTCTGCGCCCAGTAATTGCTCTGCGCGGCGTTGCTGTAGTCGCCGGTGCTGCGGTGATGCGCAACCCGCCACGACACCCCGGTGGTCAGGTTGGTGAGCATGATTTCCTGGTCGAGGATGGTGCACGGATTGGGCGTGGGGCCACTGTTGCCGCTGCTGCCCGGCGTGGCCTGGCCGTTGCTGCCCGTGCCGTAAATGTTGCCGGTCATTCCGGTGACCACCCAGGCCGGGTTTTTCCACGCCGTGGCGCCGCTGAGCGCGGCGGTGACCGGGTAGCCCCAGCCGCTGGCCTGGCCGACGAAATTCGACACCGCGCCGGTGTCGAGGTTGCAGACGATGACGTTGCCGTTGCCCGGGTCGTTGCGCGAAAACTGCGAGCCCACGAGCAGGTCGTTGCCGTTGGCGTCCATCGCCGTGTCGCAGTGCTCGTTGGTGTCGAAGTTCACCCAGCGGATGAATTTGCCCGTCGTGGCGTCGAACACCCCGCTATTGGTCGTCGGCGTGGAGTTCAGCCCGCTGGCCGCGGCGCTGTTCCAGATGAAATACTTGCCCGACAGCGACGGAAACGGCGTGGAGCCGCGCGCCTGCGGCTGCGGAATCGTCGAGTCGTACAAAATGAACTGCTTGGTCGCCTCGTTGAAGCCGAAAACCCACACGCCCAGCTCGCCCGCGACGTTGGGCACATTCGGCCCAAACGCGCCCAGTCCCCAGATGCGCTGACCCTGCGCGTTGATGCCCAGGGCGAAGGGATAACCGCAACGCACGCCCTGCGTGCCCGCGGGGCAACCCGGCGGCAGGCCGCTGGGCAGAAAGCTGTAGGTGACGGTTTTCGCCCCGGTTTCGACGTTGATTTCGGTCAGGTCCGCCAGGTACTGGCCGCCTGCCTGGTGGTTGTCGATGTAGCGCAGGATCGCCGGATTTTGGTGATCCCAGTAGAACTGCTCGACGTCGGCCGGGTTGATGTCGAGCAGTTTGATGAAGGCATACGTCGTGCCGTCGTACAGTGCCCAGCCCTGCTGGCCGCCCGATAGCGCGGTGGACGCCGGCAAGTAGAGGATGAAGCGGGTTTCGTCGCAGTTCCACGCCATCGCCGTCGGGTACGCCGGGGCGGCGCAGAGGTTGTTGAAATCCTTCACGCAGTCGGTGATGCGGATGATCTTGGCGCCAAAGTCCGGGTCGGTGACCGTCTGCCCCTTGGCCGGCTTGGCCAGCTTGCTGTACGCCACCGGTGCCTGCCCGCGCTGCACCAGACCGACGGACAAATCGGTTCCCGTCGCAACCGGCTGGGTGGTCGTTGGCTGAGTCGATGTCGGTTGCGTGGTCGTGGGCTGCGTGGTCGTGGGCTGCGTGGTCGTGGGTTGTGTCGGAGCCGGTTGGGTGGAGGTCGGTTGGGTCGATGTTGTCGGCGGGGTCGATGTCGGCTGGGTGGTGGTCGTCGGCGCCGTCACCGCCGGCTGGGTGGACGCCGGTTGGGTGGACGCCGGCTGGGTGGGCGCCGGTGGGATGGCCGCAGGGTTGATCAACGCCGGGGTGCTCGGCGCGGCGACGGCGCCTGGGGCCGAAGTCGATCCCGCCGCAGGCGCAGCGGCCAGCGCGTCGGTGGACGTGGCAGAAGAAGCCGCTGGGCCACCTCCACCGCCACACGCCGCCAACGAGCCGATGGCCGGCAGACTCAGGAGCGATTTTTGGATGAACAGGCGGCGAGACTTTCTCATGGCGCAACTCCTTGCAGCAGGTTGCGTGAACCGCAGAATTCCTTGCGTGCAAGTGCATTCCACCGCGGGTGCCCATCGTCCGCGCGCGCGGCGCGCTTGTCGGCACCTCCCGACAACCTTTTGACCGTGTGATATTTTTCACGCGATCGATGACGAAAACAGACTTTTCCCCCAATTTAGGGGGGTTGGGCGCAGGTGTCTGTCTCACGACGTAAGAGTCGCGACACGATTTAACCGTCGCGGCGGTTCACTGCTGTTGGCAGACAGTCGTCGTGTTCTGCAAAAAATTGGTCACCGTGGCCTGGCGACCTTTGAACCAGACCTGAAACGCGCTGTTGCGGTAACGTGCGCCGTCGGCCGACACCGTCTGATCGAGGGTGAGGTTGCCCAGCGCCGTCTGCAACGTGACCGAAACGTCGCCAAACGTGGCGACGAACGAGCTGCCATCCTGGCAGTTGAAGCGCACGGCACCGGGTGGCAGGGCCGGCGCGGGCATTTGCGGCGCCTGCGCCGACGAAGCGGGCGCCGCCGGACTGACCGGCGCA
Source organism: Thiomonas sp. (assembly GCA_050180155.1). Taxonomy (GTDB): domain Bacteria; phylum Pseudomonadota; class Gammaproteobacteria; order Burkholderiales; family Burkholderiaceae_C; genus Thiomonas. The sequence continues at coordinate 6,464 of JBFXEK010000048.1, forward strand.
ACGGGAGTGACCGGCGCGTACTGCGACGCCGCAGGCGCGCTGGCCGCAGGCGCAACCCCGGCAGGCCCCAAGGGCTGGACGCTGATCGGCGCGCTCGGCGCCAGAGGCTGCGCCTGGCTGGCCGGCGGTTGCGCCGCTGGCGCCACCGGAGCGTAAGCCGACGGCGGAACCGTCACGCGAGGCGCGGGCGGGCTGAGCTGCTGCACCGGCGCCGGCGCGTTCAAATCCACCGGCGTGGCACACCCACCCAGCGCCAAACAACCCACCGTCACGCCGAATGCGCCCGCAAGCAAACGCCGGGCCGCCCCAAGTTTGCTTGCCCCCCATGGGGGGAGTGCTGGGCGCAGCCCGGCACAGGGGGCTCCCTCCAACAAACGCCGGGCCGCCCCAAGTTTGCTTGCCCCCCACGGGGGGAGTGCTGGGCGCAGCCCGGCACAGGGGGCTCCCTCCAACAAACGCCGGGCCGCCCCAAGTTTGCTTGCCCCCCACGGAGGGAGTGCTGGGCGCTGAGGAGAAACGAAAACGTGTCGTTGCGGATTCATCCACGGTCTCCGGGTGACGTCAAGATGCGGAAATTGAACCATACACAGGCCGTTAGCGCGCCGATGTGACGCCGCGCAAGCGCGCAGCCAGCAGGCCCGCAACCTGCCGCCGGCGGCGACTCTATGATCGGCAGATCTCGCGGAGTCTGTCGTGCGCCTTTACGCCCTTGCCTTCCTGCTCGGCTGCCTGCTGCATACGGCGCAGCCCAAGCTGTGGCCGCAGCCACTGGCCACCACGCTCTTGCTCGCCGGGCTGCTGCTCAGCGCCGGGCTGCTGGCAGCGCAGGTGTGGCGCGCGGGCTGGTCACGCAAAGCACGGCTGCAACGATTGGCGCACCTCGCGCTGCTCGCCGGCGGCGGCTTGGCGCTGGCATTCGGCCTGACGCAATGGCGCGCCCAGCAGTTGCTCGCGCAGCGGCTGGCGCCAGAGTTGGAAATGCAGGCGCTGCAGGTGCGCGGCGTCGTCACCGGGCTGCCCGTGCTCGATACCGACGCCACGCGCTTCACCTTCGCCGTTCTCGCCTCGCAAACGCCCGGCGTGCCGCGCACTCTGTCGCTGAGCTGGTACGCGCAGCGCAACAAACATCACACAGACCCCGCGCCGCGTGTCCACCCCGGGCAGATCTGGGAATTCACCGTGCGGCTCAAACAGCCGCACGGCCTGGTCAACCCCGGCGGCAGCGACAGCGAACTCGGCCTATTCCGCGCCGGCATCGGCGCCACCGGCACCATCAGCCGCGCCGGCCCACCGCCGCGGCTGCTCGGTCAACGCCATGCACCGCAAGACTGGATCGCCCAGTTGCGCGACGCCCTGCGCGAACGCATGTCGCACGCTTTGGCCCTCCCCGCCGCCGGGCCGCCCCAAGGCGGGGAGCGCCCCCTCGGGGGGCAGCGAGCACCAGCGAGCGTGGGGGCCCCACCCTCCGCCGCCGGGCCGCCCCAAGGCGGGGAGCGCCCCCTCGGGGGGCAGCGAGCGCCAGCGAGCGTGGGGGCTCCACCCTCCGCCGCCGGGCCGCCCCAAGGCGGGGAGCGCCCCCTCGGGGGGCAGCGAGCGCCAGCGAGCGTGGGGGCTCCACCCTCCGCCGCCGGGCCGCCCCAAGGCGGGGAGCGCCCCCTCGGGG
>JBFXEK010000049.1:0-8033 GCA_050180155.1 Thiomonas sp.
GCCGTTGCTGCTGCGGCCGTGGCGGCTGCGCTGGCGCGAGGTCGTCCACGAAATCGACGCCGCCGGGCTGCGCGCCTTGGGCATCATCGGCCTGCTGGCGTTTCTCATCGGCATGGTCATGGCGTAAGGCGGGGGCGACGCTGGCGACCTACGGTGCCAACATCCTCATCGTCAACCTGGTGGCCATCATCACGCTGCGCGAGCTCGGGCCGCTGCTCACCGCGATTCTGGTGGCCGGGCGCACCGGCTCGTCGTACACCGCGCAACTCGGCACCATGCGCATCACCGAGGAGGTGGACGCGCTGCGCGCGCTGGGTCTGTCGCCATTCGACATGCTGGTGCTGCCCAAGGTGATCGCGCTGCTCGTCACCCTGCCGCTGCTGGCGTTGTTTGCCGACGTCATGGGGCTGGCTGGCGGCGCGCTGGTCGCCGCGCTGGGCTACGGCGTGCCGCTGAGCGAGTACGTCGCGCGCATCCCGCAAGTCGTCGGCGTCAAGACGCTGCTGCTCGGGCTGGTCAAGGCGCCGGTGTTCGCCGTGGTCATCGCGCTGGTGGGCTGCATGCAGGGGCTGCGGGTGGCGGGCAGCGCGGCGGCGGTGGGCCGCGCGACCACGGTCAGCGTGGTGCAGTCGATTTTCCTGGTGATCGTCATCGACGCCGGGTTTTCGGTGCTCTACAACCTGTTGCGGCTATGAACGGCAGCAGCGACGAACTGGTCATCGACGCTCGCGGCATCGTCAACCGCTTTGGCCACGTCGTGGTGCACGACGGGCTGAATCTGGCGGTGCCGCGCGGCAGCATCATGGCGCTGGTCGGTGGTTCCGGCTCGGGCAAGACGGTGCTGGTGCGCAGCCTGCTCCTGCTGCGCACGCCCGACGCAGGCACGCTCAAGCTATTCGGCCAGGATGCACTGGCCGCCAGCGACGCGCAACGGCAGGCGCTGCGCCAGCGCATCGGCGTGCTGTTCCAGGCCGGAGCGCTGTTCACCGGCTTGACGGTGCTGGAAAACGTGCTGCTGCCGCTGCGTGAACAGGGATGGGTCGATCCGCGGCTGCTGCCCGAGCTGGGCATGCTCAAAATCGGCCTGGCCGGGCTGCCCGCCGACGCCGCAGGCAAATACCCCGCCGAGCTCTCCGGCGGCATGGTCAAGCGCGCCGCGCTGGCCCGCGCCCTGGCGCTCGACCCGGAGCTGCTGGTGCTCGACGAGCCCACATCGGGGCTGGACCCGATCGCCGCTGCGGCGTTCGACGCGCTCATCGCCGAGCTGCGCGCGCTGCTGGGCTTGACCATTCTGCAAGTCACGCACGATCTGGACTCGATCTGGCACGGCAGCGACACCGTGGCCTTTCTCGCCCGCCGCACCGTGCTGGCCGTCGGCCCGGCGCGCGAGCTGGCGCAACGCGACGAGCCCGAACTGGTTGCATACTTCCGCGGCAGCCGCTCTGCGGCATACCTCAAAGAAGCCATGACGAGGTCGCAATGGAATCGAAAGTGAACTACACCGCAGTCGGCGCGTTCGTGCTGCTGCTGCTCGCGCTGCTGCTGGCGCTGGGCTGGTGGCTGGCCACCGGTGGCAAGCAGGCCGCCACGCGGCCATACTTGATCTACGCCACCGACAATGTCAACGGCCTGCGCACCGACAGCAATGTGCTGTACCGCGGCGTGGCCGTGGGCAAGGTGGCGAGCATTGCCATCGACCCGCGCAACCCGGCGCTCATCCGTATCAAGGTGGACATCGATCGCAACGTGCCGGTGCGCAGCGATACCGTGGCGCAACTCAGCCCGTTGGGGGTGACCGGGCTGTCGGCGGTCAACCTCATCGGCGGCGCCTCGCCCACGCCGCTGGCCACGCCGCCGGGAGAACCCGACCCGGTGATTCCGTACAGGCCCTCGGTCTTCACCCAAATCGAAGGCGGGATCAACGACGCGGCGATCACCCTGGCGCGCATCAGCCAGCGGGTCGACGCGCTGCTCAGCCCAGCCAATCTGCAGGCGGTTGCCGCCACGCTGCGCAATCTGCAAGAGCTTTCGGCGGCGCTGGCCGCGCACCGCAGCGACATCGAACAGGCCGTGGCCAGCGCCCGCCAGACCAGCGCCAACCTGGCGCAGATGAGCGCGCAGGGCGACGTGCTGATGCGGCAGAGCCAGGCGCTGGTGCAGCGCCTGGACGACGTCACCGCGCGGCTGGGCGCGGTGATGCCGCAAATCGGCGCGGCCGCCAGCAGCGTGGCGCGTGCGGGCAACGCCACCACCGCGTTCACCGCCGCGGGCGCGCAGGCGATGACGCGGCTGCAAACCCGCACCCTGCCCGAGGTCGACGCGCTGGCGCGCAATCTGCAGCAACTGAGCAACCAGCTCGGCGCGCTGACCGAAAGCCTCAGCGCCAACCCGAGTCAACTGCTTTACGGCCCGGCGCTGCCGCCGCCCGGCCCGGGAGAACGCCGATGATCCTGCCCCCGCCCTTGCTGCGCCGCCGCGTGCTGCGCGCGGCGTTGTCGCTGTGCTGCCTGCTGCCTGCCGCCTGCGCGCTGCCGTCGGCTCGCCAGCCGCTGCAGCAGACTTACCGGCTCGACGCCCCCGACGTGCGCACCGCGCCGCTGCCGCAGGCGGTGGTGGTGCAATTGCTGCCGCTGAGCGCTGCCGCCGGGTTTGCGTCCGCGGCGATGATGTACAGCCGCAGCGCCGACACGCTGGAGCCGTACCGCGACAGCCGCTGGCTGGCGCCGCCGTCGCGGCTGATCGCCGACGCCATCGCCGCGGCGCTGCGCCGCCAGCCGTGGGTCAGCGCGGTGCAGCAGCAGACGGTGCTGATCGAGGCGCCGTGGGCGCTGCATTGCAGCCTGCAGCGCCTCGAACACGACGTGCGCGCCAGCGCTGGCGCGGTGCGTCTGGATCTGACCTGCGAGCTCGTCGACCGCCCGGCCCGCACCGTCACGGCGCACTGGCGGTTCGACGGCCGCGAGCCGATCGCGGTCAACGACGCGGCGCACTTCGCGCAGGGCGCGCAGACACTGCTGGACCAGGCGATCGACGGCATCGTGCAGCACACCCGCGCCGCGGTGCAGGCGGCGCAGGAGGTGCCGACGTCAGCCGGCGCCGCGGCGCCGGCGCGCAGCCGCTGAGCGGTTCAACACGGCTCGTGCTCGCTCCATGCCACCGCCTCGAAGTCGCTCAGGCTCAGGTGCTGCGGCACGTATTCGCCGTCATACTGCTGCAGATGTTGGAAAAACGCGCGCAGGTGGTTGCGCGAGCCGCGTTCGAGCTCGGCGTAGACGGCGAGGATTGCCGGCTGGCGGGTGCGGCTGCTGGCTTTGCGCAAGTCGTCGATGTCCAGCTCCTCGATGCGCAGCCCGGTCTGGATGGCCGCCAGCTCGCTGCGCAGTCCATCGGCCAGCAGCGCGTCGTGCAGCGCCTGCAGCTGCGGCGTGTGGAATTGGCCCACACCGAGCCCGCGTACCGGGTCGGGCAGGCCGTAGTGCGCCAGCAGCGCCGCCACCACTTCGCCATGCGCCTGCTCGGCGCCGGAGATGTGCAAAAAAGGCTCTTGCCCCCAGCGCTCGCCCAGCCGCAGATAAACGTCGCGGGCGACTTTTTCTTCTTCGCACTGGTGCAGCAGATCGCGCTGCTCGGCGGCGGTCAGCGGCTGCCTGGGATGCGCAGCGATGCGCTGACGCAGCGCGGCAAGGTGCGCCACGCGGTGCTGGAGCTGCTGTTGCAGCTCCTGCGAGTCGAGGATGCGTTCCATCTGGCCGTCCTTTCGAGCGCGGCGGGCGGGCCCGGCGTTTGCTCGATGTGTTCGTCTTGCATGCAGCATGCAGTGTGGCCGCTGAACGCCGTCCCTACATTGCGTCAGCGCAAGCTGCCGTCGGTTTGCTCCTGCCGCGTCAGCCACATGGCGTCGCCATAGCTGAAAAAGCGGTAGCGGCTGGCGATGGCGTGGGCGTAGGCAGCGCGGATGGTGTCGATGCCGGAAAACGCCGACACCAGCATCAGCAGGGTCGAACGCGGCAAGTGGAAATTGGTCAGCAGCGCATCGACGACTTCAAAGCGGTAGCCGGGAGTGATGAACAGCGTGGTGTCGCCCGCCCCGGCGAGCACGCTGCCGGCGGCCATGCCCTGCTGCCGCGCGGCCAGCGCAGCCGACTCCAGCGCGCGCAGCGCCGTGGTGCCCACGGCGACCAGCCGTGGCGCCTGCTGCTCACGGCCTGCGGCGCGTGCTGCGGTCTGCTGTGCGCGCAACTCGGCGATGGCCTGCACCGTGTCTTGCGGCACGGTGTACCACTCGCTGTGCATGGTGTGCTGGCGCAAATCGGTCACGCGCACCGGCTGGAAGGTGCCGGCGCCGACGTGCAGCGTGACGCTCATCCGGCGCGCGCCCAGCGCGTCGATGCGTTGCAGCACCTCGGCGTCGAAATGCAGCCCGGCGGTGGGCGCAGCCACCGAGCCCGGATGCAGGGCGTAGACCGTCTGGTAGCGCTGCGCGTCTTCGCTGCCGGGGGGGTGGGTGATGTATGGCGGCAGCGGCACGGCGCCGTAGCGCTGTAGCAGTTGCAGCGGTTCGGCGGGGAATTCGAGCTCGAACAGGCTGCCGTCGGGGCCGCCGCGGCCGAGGGTGCGGGCGACGAAGCCGTCTGCCGCGCCGGCCGGCGCCGTGCCCGCCTGCGGCCGCGGCAGACCCAGGCGAAGCAGCTGCCCGGGCTTGGGCGATTTGCTCGCGCGCACATGCGCCCAGACGCGGCGGGAGTCGAGCACGCGCTCGACCAGCACCTCCACCGCACCGCCCGGCGCCGCGGCGACGCCTTCTGCGCCGATTTTGTGCCCCCACAGTCGCGCCGGAATCACCCGCGTGTCGTTGAACACCACGACGTCACCCGGGCGCAACAGACCGGGCAGGTCGCGAAAGCCGCGATCGACCAGCGCTGGCGGCGAGCCGGCGTCGAGCAGACGGCTGGCGCTGCGCTGCGCTGCGGGGTGCTGGGCGATGAGATCGGGCGGCAGCACAAAGTCGAAGTCGTCGGTGGTGAGCGCGGGCGCACCGGGCGGTGAAGCAGGCATTTCGGATCGGGCAGGAGGGGCGCCTGGCAGGCGCATGGCCGCCGCACGGCCGGTGGAGTGCGGCGTCAGGAACGCACGCGGCGCAGCAGATCGAGCACCGCGGCAGGCAGGGCGATCTTAAACAATGTGCGCCAGGTCTGCCCTTTGACGGTGTGATAGGCGAACACGCTGCCGGCCAGCAGGCTCAGCGCCAGTTCGGGTTGCAGCTCGGCCAGCATGTCGGCCGCGCCCAGGCTGAGCGCGCCGAGGTGGCGCAGCGCCTGGCGGCTCAGCCCCTTGCCCGGCGGCGTGTCGCGCGCGTAGATCGCCTTGGCCACGGCCAGCGAATCGAGCGCGCTGTGCGGGGTGGAGGAAATCTGCGTCGGGCTGCGGCGATAGTCGAGCAGCGGCAGGTCGAGATACGCCACCGCGCCGGCGCGGGCCACGCGCACGAACCACTCCCACTCGCAGATGATTTTGATCTGCGCATCGAACGCACCGGCGCGCTGCAGCGCCTCGCGGCGGAACATCACCGTCGGCGGGTGGATGAAATTGCCCTGGATCAGCTCGTCGTACACCGCGCCCCAGTACACCGCGACTTCGCTGCGCCCGCCGTGGCGCGCGGCTTCGTCGGGCTGCAGCGCGAACGTCGCCGCCCGTGGATAACGGGCGCGCACCCCGCCGCGCGCCGCGCTGCAACGCTGGTAGTACACCCCGCAGTACGACGGCGCCAGCGGCCCGCTGGAGTCGAACGCGGCAAAGTCCGAACTGCACAGCAGCACGTCGGGATGGGTCTGCAGGTAGCGCAGTTGCACCGCGATACGCTCGGGGCGGCAGAGATCGTCGGCGTCGAGCAAGGCGATGAAGTCGCCGCGCGCGGCCTGCACGCCGGCGTTGCGCGCCGCGCCGATGCCGGCGTTGTCCTGGCGGATGAGCCGCACCTGCTGGCGATACTGCTGCAGCACGTCCCAGGTGCCGTCGGTCGAGCCGTCGTCGACGACGACGACGTCCAGATGCGCATACGTTTGCGCCAGCACGCTGTCGAGCGTCTGCGCGATGGTGTGTTGCGCGTTGTACGCTGGAATCGCCACCGACACGAGCGGCGTGACGGCGCTCATGCCGCCGGCTCCGTTGCGGCGCCCGCCGCCGCCTGCCCGCCGACGCCGGCGCGTCGCCGCTGCAGCCAGTGCTGCAGGCGGTAGAGCAAGTGGATCAGCCCCGGGCGGTAGAGGCGGATGTCCAACGTCTGCCGCGTTTGCTGGAAGAAATGGCGCTTGTGCGCGTAGTCGCCCTTGAGCATGTCAAAGACCGTGCAGCCTTCGGCGATCGCCGCCTCGATGACGTAGGCCATGAGCACTTCGCCGGGGCTGAGCGCGGCGTGTGCCGGATCGAACCCGGCCTGGAAGTAGCACAGCGCATCGCCCTGGCGAAAACCGTAGAACATCGCCACCGCCTGCCCGTCCAGATCGAGCGCGTACAGCCGCAACTGCCCCTGCGCCAGCAGGGCGTGCATCAGCGCGCGGTGAAAGCCGAGGTAGGCCGGCGAGGAAAAGCCGTGGTCGTCGCTGCGTTGCTGCCAGCGCTGGCGGTGCAACAGCGCCAGGCGGTCGAACGCGGCGTCGAGCTGCGCGACGTCGTCGATGCGGCGAAACCGCGCGCCGGGCAGTTTTTCGAATTTGCGCCGTTTGCGGCCGATGAGCTCGCGGCGGTTGCTGCTCAGGCTGCGCAAATAGCCCGGCCAGTCGGCGGGCAGCTCACCGCAGGTGCGCGACTGCGGCGGGGTGATGTGCACCCGCGCCGGATGCTGCGCCGCGTGGTCGAGCAGCCGCCGGGCGAGCGCGCCGTCCAGCGGCAGATCCACCAGGTCGATCAACTGCCAGCCGGAAACATGGCGCAGCACGTAGTCGATGCACGCCGCAGCCACTGCCCGTTCCTGCGCCGGCGGCGCCAGCAGCCCCAAATCGTCCGGCGCGGTGTCGCCGCCGGCGCCGAGCGGTCGCAGTTTGCGTACCTTGATCAGCCGCGCCACGCGGTGCGTCTCGCGGTACAGCGGCAGGATGCCCACGACCTGCCCGGCCTGCCGCGCCACCAGAATGCACAACTGCCGCTGCGCGCCGTAATACCGCCACCACAGCCGCTGCCAGTCCCAGGCGAGGAACAGGCTGCTTTGCGGGCAACGCGCCGCCAGCGCGCGCCAGTCGGCCTCCAGCGCGTCGAACTGCCGCTCGCTGCGGATGCTCTGGACGTGCAGCGCCGCGGTCGATGGCTGCGAGGTCGCCGGCAACGGGCGCATCGCGGGTGCAGCCGCCGGCGGCGCGGCGCACTGCGGCTCGAGCGCCAGCAAGCGCTCCATCGCGGGACTGGTGGAAGCGTTCATGCCCAGGGGCGGTGCATGCGCCACGCCAGCAGCGGCAGGTGCGCGGTAGCCGGGATGCGCGGAATGGCCATCGGATCGACGTTGGCCGTGACCACGCCTTCTTCGGTGGTCAGCGCCGCGCGGTACAGCGACTGTGCCACTTGGCGCACGCGCGCGTCATTCGAACCGTTGGGGTAGCAAAAAATGTCCACGCGGCGCTGCAACTGCGCCTGCAGCAGGTCACGGCTTTGTTCGAGTTCATATTGGATCTCCGGCAGGGTCAGCGTCGGCAGGATGGGGTGGGTCATGGTGTGCGAGCCGATGCAGATGTGCTGCGCGTCGCAGGCGCGCACTTCGTCCCAATCCATCGGGTCATAAGCCGCGCGCTCCTGCGGCGTCGGGGCGAAGCCGGGCGTGGCGTCGCGCAGCAGCGCGTGCACGCGCTGGCGCTCGGGCAGCGGCAAGGTTTTCATCCACGCCACCAGCGGCTCGACTTGCGCTGCCGGCGCCAGCACCACGCGCGCCCATTCGGCCAGCGCACCGCCCGGCAGGCGGTGCAGCCGGGCACGCACGTCGTGGTTCCACATCCACTGCCCGGTCTCGACCAGGCCGGGGCAGACGAAAATGGTCGCCGGCAGCGCCA
>JBFXEK010000050.1:0-7774 GCA_050180155.1 Thiomonas sp.
GCAATTCGGGCGGCATCGCCGCGGCCAGTTCGACCAGCGCGCGGTCGAGGAAGGGCACGCGCAGTTCGAGCGCGTGCGCCATCGGCAGGTTGTCCACGCGCTTGACCGGATCGTCGACGATCAGCGCGGTCACGTCCAGCCGCAGCACCTGGTCGAGAAAGCCGTCGGCGTGCGGGCGCTGCAGCTCGGCTTCGAGCCAGTCGGCGGTGACGTCGGGCACGTGGAACTCCGGGGCGATGAAGCGCAGCCATTCGGTATGCGGCCGATCGACGTAATGCCGGGCGAAGCGCTGCACCGGCAGCCCGCTTTCGGCGTGCATTCGCGCATACCAGAAATAGCCGGCGAACACCTCGTCGGCGCCCTGCCCGGCGAGCACTGCCTTGACGTCGCGCCCGACCCACTCGGCCAGCAGGTCGAAGGCGACGACGTCGTGGCTGAACATCGGCTCGGTCATGCGCGCCACGGTTTGCGGCAGGCGCTGCAACACCACGCTGTTGGGGATCGACAATTTGTGGTGGCGGGTGCCGAAGGCTTGCGCCACCAGGTCGGAGTAGGCGAATTCGTCGGCCTGCTCGGTGTGCGCGTCCAGCGTCTCGAAGCCGATGGAATAGGTGCGCAGGTCGTGCGCGGCGTCGGCCAGCAGACCGACCAGCAGGCTGGAATCGAGCCCGCCCGACAGCAGCACGCCCACAGGCACGTCGGCGGCGTGGACGTGGCTGGCCAGCGCCGCGCGCAGCGCGCTGCCGGTGGCCTCGATCCACTCCGCGTCGCTGGGCTGCGGTTGCGGCCGCGTGGCGCGCAGTTGCCAGTAGCGGCCGAGCCAGCGCAGCCCGTCGGGCTGCAGCCGCAGGCTGTGCGCCGGCGGGAGTTTGCGCACCCCGCGCAGAATGGTGCGCGGTGCCGGCACCACGGCGTGCAACGAAAACAGGTGGTGCAGCGCGATCGGGTCGATCGCGGTATCGACCCCGCCGCCAGCCAGCAGCGCCGGCAGCGTGGAGGCAAAGCGCAGCCGCTTGCCGTCCTGCGCCAGGTACATCGGCTTCATGCCGAAGCGGTCGCGCGCCAGCAGCAGGCTGCGGCGGCGCCGATCCCACAACGCGAAGGCGAACATGCCGTCGAGCCGTGGCACGCAATCGTCGCCCCATTGCAGGTAGGCCTTGAGCAACACCTCGGTGTCGCCCTGCGAGACAAAGCTGTGGCCGCACGCGACGAGTTCGGCGCGCAGTGTGCGGTAGTTGTAGATCACGCCGTTGAACACCAGCACGCAACCCGTGGCGGCATCGACCATCGGTTGGTCGCTGGCGGCGCTCAGGTCGATGATCGCCAGCCGCGTGTGGCCGAAGGCCACGCCGCCGTCGTGCCACAGCGCGGCATGGTCGGGGCCGCGCGCGGCCAGCGCGTCGCGCATGCGCTGCACCGCGGCCAGATCGGCGGCAGCGCCGTCCAAACGCAGTTCACCGCAAATGCCGCACATCGTGGCTCAGGCGGCTGTTTGGGCAGACGAACGGCATGTGCCGGATTGCGGCGGCAGCGAACAGCACACCCGCCCGGTTGCCGCGTCGAAGCGCACGCCGCAGGTGGACACGAGCAGGGCTCGCAGCCGCGTGCGTGCGCGCAACAACCGCGATTTGGCCGCGGCCAGACTCAGCCCGTGCCGGCTGGCGTAGTCTTTTTGCGTCATGCCGTGCAAATCGCATTGGGTGAGGATGTCGCGGTCCGCGCTGTCGAGTGCGGCCAGCGCCACGGGCAGGCAGTCGGCCAGGGTATCGACCGGCGTGGGATCTTCGGCGGGGGCGGCGATGTCGTCGGGCAAGGGCTCGTGGCTATGCGCCAGGCGCAGATGATCGGCAAGCGCATTGCGCGCCACGGCGAACAGCCAGGCGCGCGGCTCGCGCAACTCGCAAAACTTGCGGCCTTCGTGCAACGCTTTCAAAAACACCGTCTGCAGCAAATCGGCCGCCTGTTCGCCGTCGCCCAGGCGATGGCGCAGGTAGCCTTCGATTTCGCGTTGATGCACCCGCCAGGCGCGAGTGACGCAAGTCTCTGTGGGAGGGCCGGCCATGTCCATCGCTCAAATCATAAGCGCTGCCTGCCAGCCTTGCCGGCCGGGGACATCGGCCCGCTGCGGGGCGGCCTGCAGGGCGTGCGATCAGAGCCGCCAAGCCAGCGCCGCCAGCGTCACCAACAGCACCGGGGTGGTCAGCAGCACGCCGACGCGGAAGTAATAACCCCAGCGGATGACCATGCCTTTGCGCTGCAACACATGCAGCCACAGCAGCGTGGCCAGGCTGCCGATGGGAGTGAATTTGGGCCCGAGGTCGCAGCCGATGACGTTGGCGTAGATCATCGCCTCGCGCACCGGTGCGCTCAGCCCCTGCGCCTGGTGAATGCCCAGAGCGCCGATCAACACCGTGGGCATATTGTTCATCACCGCCGACAGCGCCGCGCTGAGAAACCCGGTGCCGACGGCGGCGACGAACACGCCGTGCCCGCCGATAGCCTGCAGCGTGTGCGCCAGCCATAGCGTCAGCCCGGCGTTGCGCAGCCCGTACACCACCAGATACATGCCCAGGCTGAACAGCACCACTTGCCAGGGCGCGCCGCGCAACACGCCCCAGGTGTCGATGTACGCTCCCCGACCCCGTCGCCACCAGCGCCCGGCCACGGCGAGCATCAGCAACGCCGCCAGCCCGGTGACCACCGACACCGGCACGTCGTATTGCGCGGTGACGAAATAGGCCACGAGCAGCGTCACCAGCACCGGTACGGCCAGGCGGAACAGCAGCGGATCGCGGATGGCGCTGCGCGGCGCGGCCAGCTGCGCCAAATCGTAGCGCGGCGGGATGTCGCGGCGGAAATAGACGAACAACACCGCCAGCGTCGCCGCCAGCGCAGCCAGATCGACCGGCACCATGACTGCGGCGTAGCGGTCGAACGGAATCTGGAAATACCCGGCGCTGACGATGTTGACCAGGTTGGAAATGACCAGCGGCAGCGAGGTGGTGTCGGCGACGAAGCCGCAGGCCATGACGAAGGCCAGCGCCGCACGCGGCGCAAAACCCAGCGCCAGCAGCATCGCCAGCACGATGGGGGTGAGGATCAGCGCTGCGCCGTCGTTGGCAAAAAACGCTGCGATCGCCGCGCCCAGCAGCACGATCAGCGGGAACAGCCGCTGCCCGTTGCCGCCGCCGGCGCGGGCGACGTGCAGCGCCGCCCAGTGGAAAAATCCGGCCTCGTCGAGCAACAGCGAAATGATGATCAGCGCGACGAACGTGAAAGTGGCATCCCAGACGATGTGCCACACCGCCGGGATGTCGCCCCAGTGGATGACGCCGGCAGCCAGCGCCACCGCCGCGCCGCCCAATGCCGAATAACCAATCGGCAGCCCGCGCGGCTGCCAGATCACCAGAACCAGGGTGATGAGGAAAATGAGGCTGGCGGTGAGCATGCTGGCGGCAGTTCGACTCAAGCGCGAGGGGATGAGACAGCGTCCTCGTCGACCGGAGTCTGGCCGATTTTGACGATTTCGCGCCGAATCGCTGCGGCGTCGAGTTTGTCCAGCGGCAGCGAGACGAAGCTCTGCACGCGGCTGCGGATCTGATGAAATACCTTCTGGAACGCGCGGCGCTTGTCGTCGTCGCTGCCCTGCACCGCTGCCGGGTCTTCGAACCCCCAGTGCGCGGTCATCGGGTGCCCGGGCCAGATCGGGCAGGTTTCACCGGCGGCTTTGTCGCACACGGTGAAGACGAAATCCATTTCCGGCGCGCCGGGCTGGGCGAACTCGTCCCAGCTCTTGCTGCGCAGCGTTTGCGTGGGGTAGCCGATGGCTTTGAGCTGCTCGATGGCAAACGGATTGACCACGCCGCCCGGATGACTGCCGGCGCTATACGCACGAAACCGGCCGCGCCCGAGCGTGTTGATCAGCGCTTCGCCCATGATCGAGCGGGCGGAATTGCCGGTACACAGCACCAGCACGTTGTAAACCTTGTGGTCCATGAAAGTCCTTTCAGTCGCGTCAGGTGAAAAACCCAGACCGGCCGTCGGCGGGGGAGCAAACCGATTATTTTGCCTAGCCAACATGACCGCCGGATGACGCACCGACCCCGGCGGGGCTCAGCAGGCGCGTTCCGTGTCGCTGACGGCGGCTGTGCAGGCCAGCGGCGCGACGGGGCTGCACGGATTGCCGCCGCAGCAGTTGTCGTTCAAAAACGACAGCAGCGCATTCATCGCGTGGTAATTCGCCGCATAAATGACATACCGCCCGCTGGGCCGCGCCGACACCAGGCCGGCGTGCGCCAATTCTTTGAGGTGAAACGACAGCGACGACGGTGCCGCCCCGGTGGCCTCGCTCAGACGCCCAGCGCTCAGCCCTGCAGGGCCAGCCTGAACGAGCAGACGGAAGATGCGCAGCCGCAAATCCTGCGCCAGAGCGCCCAAGGCAATCACTGCTTCTTGCGTTTCCATATTTCAATTTTACATGAAATATGGAAACGTCCGGCCGGACACGCCGCTTGCGCGCCGGGCAGTATCACGCGATTCAGCGTCTTTGCCACAGAGTGACTTGCGACACGGTGTGTTGGAACTTGCGCCGCGTTTCGCGGATGACGAACGGCACGTCCTGCGGCGGCGCCAGCAGATCGAAGTGCGGAGCGAGCAGGTCGTGCAGGCCGTCGAGTGTGGTGAAGTTTTCGCCGTCCTTTTTGAAGCCGCCGATCCAGTCGGCGCGCGGGGTGTGCTCTTCCAGCCAGGTGTAAGGCGAGGCGATGAGCAGCAGCCCGCCAGCGTTGATCCGCTGGTGCACGTCGTGCAGGAAGCGCGCGGGGTCGTACAGGCGGTCGATCAGGTTGGCGGCGAGGATCAGGTCGTAGCCAGTCCAGATCGGCTTGAGGTTGCAGGCGTCGCCCTGGAAAAAGCTGACCTTGCCGGCTACGTCCTGCAATCCGTACTCGGCCAGGGTGTGTTCGTGGTAGGAGACGAGCTCGCCTTCGTCGGTCAGGGTGTAGCGCACGCTGCCCTGCTCGGCGAGCTGATGGCCGACGGCGATGAAGCGCGCGGAAAAGTCGATGCCGGTGACGTGGTCGAAATGCCGCGCCAGCTCGAAGGTGGCGCGGCCGGTGGCGCAGCCCAGGTCGAGCGCGCTGCGCATCGGCCGGCCTTGCCGCGCTGCCACGGCGATGTCGGCCAGCGCCTTGGGGAAGTTGGGCACGCCGAAGTAGCTCGCGCCCCAGTGGAACTCGCAGTATTCGGACACCAGCTTGTCGGTTTCGTACATCGCGGTGGCGGGCAGCGCCGCCGGCGGCGCGCCGACCACGTAGCGGAACCCGGCGTGCTGGAAAAAGTGGCGGCGGAAGGCGTAGCGCGAGCCGGGCAGCGCCTCGTTGCCGCAGGAAATCCACGACCCGCCTTTGATCAGGTTGTGCCGGCCGTCGAACGTCGGCGTGGTGAAGTCGTCGTACATCGGGTGGACGTCGAAGCCGGGAAACGGGTAGGTCGGGGTTTCGGTCCACTGCCACACATTGCCGATGACATCGAACAGCGGGCCGTGTGCCCAGCGCGTCACCGGGCAGCTCGACGCTTCGTGGTCGAGCTCGATCTGCGCCGGCGCGGGTTGCGGCAGCGGCGCGTCGGTAATGCCGGCGTGCAGCCGCATCGCGTGCCATTCGTCTTCGGTCGGCAGGCGGTACGGCAGCCCGGTTTCGCGCGCCTTCCACGCGCAGAAGGCGTGCGCCTCGTGGCAATTGACCTCCACCGGCCAGTCCCACGGCATCGGCACTTCTTCGGCCAGCAGCCGCAGCTTCCAGCCGCTGCCGTCGCGCACCCAGAAGGTCGGGTGTTCGGTGCGGGCGTAGCGCTTCCACGCCGCGCCTTCGTCGCGCCACAGGGTATCGTCGCGGTAGCCGCCGGCCTGCACGAAATCGAGGAACTCGCCGTTGCTCACCAGGTACTGGCCGGCCCGGAACGCGGCGACCTGCGCCGCATGGTTGCCGAATTCATTGTCCCAGCCGTAGACGCCGGGGTGGCCGCGGTCGCGCCCGAGGCGCAACTGCCGCGCCGGAATGTCGACCAGGCTGTTGCGCGGGGCTGCGCCGCTGTCGCGGCACGGCGCCCAGTCGGGGTGCGGCTGCACGAAGCGCAGATCGTGCTGACGGATCAGCACCGAGGAGGTTTCGAGGTGGATGCGCTCGTGCTCGATGCCCATCAGCACGATCCACCACGGGCTGTCCCACCCCGCATCGACCGGGGCGGGCAGGCGGTCGATCAGCGCGGTCACCGCTTCGCGCACCTTGTCGCGGTACGCCTTGACCTCGGCGACGCTGGGCCAGTCGTAATGCGTGTCGTCGAGGTCGTCCCAGCTCATTTCGTCGACGCCGACGGCGAACATCGACTCCAGCCGCGGGTCGATGCGTTGCGGCAGCAGCCCGGCGAGCACCAGCTTGTTGATGAAAAAGGTCGCGGTGTGGCCGAAGTAAAAAATCAGCGGATGGCGCAGCGCAATCGGCTTGACTACATACGCCTCCTCGCCGCGCAGCAACTGGAACAGCGACTCGTAGCGGCTGAAGGTATCGACAAAGGCGCGGCGGATGGCACCCAGCCGCGCCGCGGGATCGGCGGCATCGAGTAAAACAGTACGCAAATTGGCGGTGCGCTGCAACATCCATCCCCTCCCGACGGTTGGCCCCCGTGCCCTTCAGCGCAGGCAGACGCCGCGCCGTGTAACCGGCAAGCCCAGTTGCACCAGACTACATCATTCTGACGTGACCGGCTGACATCGCCGTATGGATGCAGTGCAAACCCGCGCCGCCAATAGGGCGGACGGTCGGTCTGCTGCGACGCAGAAGTTTTGCGCTACCCGCCGTGCGGGCCGTGTTGCTCACTGCGCCCGCGTCCCCCATACGGAACAATGAACTCAAGCATCAACCAGCATCGTCGATGTCTTTCCGTGTCCACCGCCAGATCCCTGATGGCCCGCGCCGACATGACGCTCTTCGCCCACGGCAGGAGGTGCGCCGCGCCGATCCGCTCGGTGTCGGCATGCAGGTTCATCAGTCCGTCCGCATCCGTGTCAGGCGCCAGGCGCACGGCCATCCGCATCGGCCAGCGCACCTGTCATCGGCCAGCTTGGGCCGGTTGGTCTTCGGCGACAGGGAAAACTCTTCTGGCAGCTTGTTGCGGCCCTCCTCTTCCTTGCTTTTGACGCCTGGCGCCGACATGGTCATCCGCCGCAGACAATTCCCCACGGAATCTGCGAGGCAAAGTTGTATATTTCGTTCGTTTGCGCGCGTTTCATCAAGAACATTCATGCGATTGCCGTATCTCCTGAACCAGTGGCGCAGCGTGCTCGTGGCGATGACATTCCTCGCCGCCGGCGTGGCCCAGGCGCAAAACGTCACGCCTTTGGGGCTGATCGTCCCCGCTTATTTCGATCCGGCTGCGGATGCCACCGACTGGAACCGCCTGGCAGCAGCCGCGACCCAGGTGCCGCTGATGGCCGTGATGAATCCCAATTCCGGGCCGGGGTCGGGGCCCAACGCCAGTTACACCGCGGCAATCGACACCCTGGACGGCTCGGGCGGCAGTACTCTGGGTTACGTCTACACCAGCTACGGCTACCGCAGCCTCAAGGCCGTCGAGAAAGACATCGCCAACTACTTTGCCTGGTTTCCGATCGACGGCATCTTTCTCGATGAAATGGCAACAAGCGCCACAAAGGCGAACTTGAAGTATTACACGGCGATCAGGAACTACATTCGCAGCCTGTACCCCGCGGCCATCA
>JBFXEK010000051.1:0-7750 GCA_050180155.1 Thiomonas sp.
AAGGCGCTGTGGGAGCGGTTGCAGTTCGCGCTGCAGGGCGAGCCCGACCCGTGGTTCGAGTTCGACAAGGCGCAGGTGGACACGCGGCAGTTCATTCCCATCGTGCCCATCGCAACCCTGCAAGGAGAACCGGCATGAACGCGCCCGCAGCCAACATGCTCTGGACGGCAGTTTGCGCGGTGACCGACATTCCCGCGCTGGGCGCCCGCCGCGTGCGCCGGCCTGACGGCGTGGACATCGCCGTGTTTCGCGCCGAGGCCGACCGCATCTACGCCCTGCTCGACCGCTGCCCGCACAAGGGCGGCCCACTCAGCCAAGGCATCGTCCTCGGCGACGCCGTGGCCTGCCCGCTGCACAACTGGACCATCCGCCTGCAAGACGGCCGCGCCCAAGCGCCGGACGAAGGCTGCACGCCGAGCTTTGCAGTGAAGGTGGAAGGCGGCCAGGTCTGGCTGCGCAGCGATCAGTTGCTCGCGCCGCTGGCCGAAATGGCCGCAGCCCACTGCGACGGTGCGGCCTGCGCGGAGTGAGACGGGTGCCAGTGACATCGCACGCCATGAATCCCGCCGACCTCCCCGCCCGCTCCATCGCCATCGTGCCGGACGGCGCTGCCGTGCGCACCACGCGCTCGACCTGCCCGTATTGCGGCGTGGGCTGCGGCGTGCTGATCGAAAGCGCTGGCAGGCGCATCACTGGGGTGCGCGGCGACCCCGAGCATCCGGCCAACTTCGGCAAGCTCTGCACCAAGGGCGGCGCGCTGCACCTCAGCGCCAAGCCCGAGTTGCTGCCGCAGGTGCGCGCGCTGCAGCCTGAGCTGCGCACCCGGCGCGACGCCCCACGCCAGCCCGTGCGCTGGGACGCCGCGCTCGACCACGCCGCGCAGCGCTTTGCCGCGCTGATCAACGAGCACGGCCCCGACAGCGTGGGCTTTTACATCTCCGGCCAGATGCTGACCGAGGACTACTACGTCTTCAACAAACTGGCCAAGGGACTGATCGGCACCAACAACGTCGACACCAACTCGCGCGTGTGCATGAGCAGCGCGGTGGCCGGCTACAAAGCGACGCTCGGCGCCGACGCCCCGCCCTGCGCGTATGAGGACATCGACCACGCCGCCTGCCTGTTGTTCGCTGGCAGCAACGCCGCGTGGTCGCACCCCATCGCCTTTCGTCGCATCGAAAAAGCCAAGGCGGCGCGGCCCGACATGCGCATCGTCGTCATCGATCCGCGCCGCACCGAAACCGCCGAACTCGCCGACCTGCACCTGCAACTGCTGCCCGGCACCGACGTGGCGCTGTTTCACGCCATGCTGCACGTCATGGTGTGGGAAGACCTGATCGACCCTGCCTTCATCGCCGCCCACACCAGCGGCTACCCCGCGCTGCGCGACCTGGTGCGCGACATGAGCCCGGCGGTTGCCGCCAACCTGTGCGGCGTCAAGGCCGAGGACATCGTCACCGCCGCGCGCTGGTTCGCGCTCGGCGCGCCCAGTGCCACACCGCAAACGCGCCAGCCCACGCTGTCGCTCTACTGCCAGGGGTTGAACCAGTCGAGCAGCGGCACGGCGAAAAACGCCGCGCTGATCAACCTGCACCTGGCCTGCGGCCAGATCGGCAAGCCGGGCGCCGGGCCGTTTTCGCTCACCGGCCAGCCCAACGCGATGGGCGGGCGCGAAGTCGGCGGCATGGCCAATCTCTTGTTGGCGCACCGCGACCTGGCCAACCCCGCGCACCGCGCCGAAGTGGCCGCGCTGTGGGGCGTGGCCGACGTGCCGGCTGCGCGCGGCAAAACCGCGATCGAGCTGTTCCAGGCCGCCGCCGATGGCGAGGTCAAAGCGCTGTGGATCGCCTGCACCAACCCGGCGCAGTCGCTGCCCGATCAGCGCACCGTGCGCCGCGCGCTGGAGCGTGCCGAATTCGTCGTCGTGCAGGAGGCTTACGTCACGGCTGCCACCGTCGAATACGCCGACCTGCTGCTGCCCGCCACCACCTGGGGCGAGAAAGACGGCACGGTGACCAACTCCGAACGCCGCATCAGCCGGGTGCGCGCCGCCGTTCCCGCCCCCGGCGCGGCGCGCGACGACTGGGCCATCGCCGTCGATTTTGCCCGCCGCCTCGAAGCCCTGCTGCCCGCGCGTCTGAACGGCAAGCTCACCCTGTTCCCCTACCCCACGCCCGAAGCGGTGTGGAACGAGCACCGCGAGTCCACCCGCGGCCGCGACCTGGACATCACCGGCCTGTCGTGGGCCGTGCTGGAGCGCGACGGCCCGCAGCAGTGGCCCTACCCTGAAGGCGCCACGCAGGGCAAGACCCGGCTGTACGCAGACGGCATCTTCCCCACCGCCGACGGCCGCGCCCGCTTTTTCGCCCAACCGTTCAAACCCGTGGCCGAACCCTGCGACGCCCGTTACTCGCTGGCGCTGACCACCGGGCGGTTGCGCGACCAGTGGCATGGGATGACGCGCACCGGGTCGGTGCCACGGCTGTTCAGCCACGCGCCGCAACCGTGCATCGACCTGCACCCTGCCGAGCTGGCGCGGCGCGGCCTGCGCGACGGTGAACTGCTGCGCGTGGCCTCGCGCCGCGGCGACCTCGTGCTGCCCGCCCGCGCCACCGACACCGTGCGCCCCGGCCAGGCCTTCATCGCCATGCACTGGGGCGCCGAATTCCTCGCCGGGCGCAACGCCGAAGGCGTGGCGCGGCTGGGTGTCAACGGCCTGACCCTGCCGGTCATCGACCCCGATTCCTTTCAGCCCGAACTCAAGCACAGCGCGGTGCGGGTGGAGGCGGCCAACCTGCCCTGGCACCTGGCCGCCTTCGCCTGGCTGCCCGAGCACAGCGCCCAGGCGCTGCGCGCCACCTTGATGCGCGAGCTGGAAGGGCTGCCCTTTGTGATGTGCGTGCCCTTCGGCCGCGAGCGCACCGGGTTGCTGCTGCGCGCTGCCGCGCGCGGCGCGCCCGACGCCGTGCTGCTGGCGCGCATCGAAGCGCATTTCGGCGTGCAGGACAGCGCCGCGTTGCACTACGCCGACCCCGGCCGCAGCGTGCGCCGCGCGGTGCGACTGGACGGCGAGGCGCTGACCGCCGCGCTGCTGTGCGGCCCGGCCGACAGCGTGGTGGCGCAAGGCTGGCTGCACGAGCTGCTGCAAAGCGAGGCCAGCGCCAAGCCTTATGGCCGCTGGCTGCTGCTGCCCTCGACCAAGCCGCCTTCGCAACTGC
Source organism: Thiomonas sp. (assembly GCA_050180155.1). Taxonomy (GTDB): domain Bacteria; phylum Pseudomonadota; class Gammaproteobacteria; order Burkholderiales; family Burkholderiaceae_C; genus Thiomonas. Next base: position 3,219 of record JBFXEK010000051.1, read on the forward strand.
CCAGCCGCGGCGCGCAGGTGTGCAACTGCTTCGACGTCTGGCAAAGCCAGATCGACGCCCTGCTGCCCACGCTGCAGGGCGATGACGACGCGCGGCTGGCCGCGCTGCAGAGCCAGCTCAAGTGCGGCACCAACTGCGGCTCCTGTCTGCCCGAGCTGCGCCGGCTGGTGCGCCAAACCTGTCTTTCGTCGGCCTGATGGCGATGCAAACACCCGCCCCCACTTCGACGCCCGTTCCGCTACGCGCCGTAGCGGAACTGCTTCGCATCATCGGCCGCGGCGCGCACGGCAGCCGTGCGCTGTCGACCGAGCAAGCGCAATGGCTGATGCAGCGCATGCTGCACAACGAACTCGCCGCGGCACAACTCGGCGGCATTCTCCTGGCGCTGCGCATGAAGGGAGAAAGTGCAGACGAACTGCTCGGTTTTTTACAGGCAGTCGAACTGGACATGCCAATGCTGGATCTGCCCAGCCCGGTGGTCGTGCTGGCCAGCGTCAACGGCGCGAGAAAGCTGGTCAACCAGGTGCCGCTGCTGGCGCTGCTGCTGCAGCGCAAAGGCATCCCCACCCTGGTGATCGGACAGACGAACGACGACGACCGGCTGCCGACCGCACGGCTGTGGTCTGCCGTCGGCCTGCCCGTGGCCGACGGCGCCGATCAGGCCCAAGCCCTGCTGCGACAAGGCGATCCCGCGTATCTCGATCTCGCCGCGCTCAGCCCCGGCTTGTCGCTGCTGCTGGCGCAGCGCGCCGTCCTGGGCGTGCGCAATGTCGCGCATACCCTGGTCAAACTGCTCGTGCCGGTGCGCGCACCGGCGCTGCTGCTATACGGCCATACCCACGCCGAGTATGGCGGCTTGACCCAGCAAGTGCTTACGGCGCGTGGCCATACGGCGCTGTTGTTGCACGGCTGCGAAGGCGAAGCCGTGCCGCACCCCTCACGTCGCACCGCTTTGCTCTGGGCGAACCCGCCTGCAGCGATCGAAACACCGCATCGCTTGCCGCAGGCGGCTACCGCGACAGCCGATTTGCCCCAGTCGGGCACCGATCTGCAGGCTAGCTGCGACTGGACACGCGCCGTCGCCTGCGGACGGCTGCCAACCCCGACGGCGCTGGAGCATTACGCAACCTTGGTCGAGAGGACAGCGCTTGCCCTACGCCAAACCGGCTCTTCGTTTCCGTTTCGCTAAATTCGAGAGATGGCCATGCCCACGTCTTCCGCTTCATCTGCAGTCCCTTGGCCCCCGTCGGTCTATCTCGTCGGCGCCGGCCCCGGCGATCCAGAGCTGCTCACCCGCAAGGCGCTGCGCTGCATCCGCTTGGCCACCGTGCTGCTGGTGGATGACCTCGTCAACGCATCGTGTCTGCGATACGCGCGCAAAACCTGCCGCATCGTCCACGTTGGCAAGCGCGGCGGCTGCAAGAGCACGCCGCAGGCTTTCATCACCCGGCTGATGATCCGCGAAGCCCGGCGCGGCGAGTGCGTGGTGAGGCTCAAAGGCGGGGACCCGCTGGTCTTTGGACGTGCAGGAGAAGAAATTGCCGCGCTGCGCGCTGCCGGACTGACCGTCGAGATCGTTCCAGGGATCACTGCGGCGTCGGCCGCCGCCGCCGGAATCGGCGCGTCACTCACCCACCGCGATTTTGCCCCGGGAGTGGCCTTCGTCACCGGGCACCGTCAAAACGGTGCATCTCCCGTCTGCTGGACTGACATGGCACGCTGCGGCCTGACTCTTGCGATCTATATGGGTCTTGGCGAAGCCTCACGCATCCAATCCGAGTTGTTGAACGGCGGGATGGCGCCCGCAACCCCGGTCGTGTTGGTCGAAGCGGCGAGCACCCCGGCCGAACGTCGCGTGACCACGACTCTGGATGCATTGCTGCCCACGCTGCGCTCGGCGGCGATGGCTTCGCCGTGCATCATGCTCATCGGTACGGTCTTTGGCGCCGCGGCCCCCATGCCGTGCGTGCTCGACATGGCGAAGTCGAACCTGCGACTTTCTGAACCGCCTCGTTGTTTCGAGCAGTCTCCCACCTTGAAGAGAAGGCAACCATGAAAAGGACAAACCCGTTTTTCCTGAGATACGTGCAGCGCATGCCCAAAATGCCATAAACCACAGAAGGAGCCCCGAAGAATGCGCGGACCATCTGGGGTGTTTGCTGGAGTTCGGCACGTTGCTCCTCCAATTTTGTCGCGGAGTTTTTCGCCCTTGCGCAACGGGCGTCTAGCCGTGCCCGTGCGCTTGACATGACTGCAAACCCGCTCGTCGGCATTGAGCTCGGGAGCGGAGGACGGAAAGGGCATGGTTTTGCACGTCCCAACGCAGCCGGGGGACTGGGAGCTTGTCGACCCGACCGAGTAGCGGCAATGGGCAGCATTTGAAATGCCCCCTGCCGAGCAGTCGTCCTACGCTGGCGCCGCTCCCCCTTCAGCGTCTTGAGCCGCCCCTCGAGGGCGGTTCTTTTCATGGTCATAGGCTGCGACGACAAAAAAGCGCCCTCTGAGGTCTTGCCCGAGCCCAAACCGGCTTTCTCGGCAGCCAGGTCGCGGGACTGGATACCCTCAGGAAATTTTTCCTGAGGCTTCGCGCGCGCACCCGCCTTTTCGCGCACTTCGGCCTTCTCTTTCAACCGCTCCTCGATCGCCTTGGCGATCGCCACTCGCTCGGAGACGGTGAAGTTTTTGCGCTGAAAGCCGCGTTTCAAACGTAGGAATAGGGCCGCAGCCTGTGGTTAACTGCCCAATTGCTGCGCGCGGGCAAGACCGCAAGTCAGACCGCGCCAAGCCAAAAATAAAAAAGCCCATGAAATCATGGGCTTGCAAACATGTTTTGGCGGAAAGGGGGGGATTCGAACCCCCGGTAGACTTGCGCCTACGCCTGATTTCGAGTCAGGTACATTCAACCACTCTGCCACCTTTCCGCAGTTTCCTGGCAGCACCAGGAAATTGATAAGTATATCAATATTCTGGCAGCAATTCCCTCGTGCCGCCCAAGTAGGGCTGGAGTGCTGCGGGCACATCGATTCCACCGTCGGCGCGCTGGTAGTTTTCGAGTACGGCCACGAGCGTGCGGCCGACGGCCAAGCCCGAGCCGTTGAGCGTGTGCACGAGCTCAGGCCTGCCGTTTTCGGCGCGATACCGCGCTTGCATTCTCCGCGCCTGAAAAGCCTGCATATTGGAGCAGGAGGAAATTTCGCGGTAGGTGTTTTGCGCTGGAATCCAGACTTCCAGATCATGCGTGCGCGCGCTGCCGAACCCCATGTCGCCAGTGCACAAAACGATCGTGCGGTATGGCAGCTCCAAGCGCTGCAAAATGCTTTCGGCGTCGGCAGTGAGTCGTTCCAATGCGGCTGCGGAGTCTTCCGGGCGGGTGATCCAAACCAGCTCGACTTTGTCGAATTGGTGCTGACGGATGAGGCCACGCACATCCCGTCCTCCTGAACCGGCCTCAGAGCGAAAGCACGGCGTGTGCGCAACGAATTTCAGCGGCAGCGCGCCGGCGTCGAGGATCTGCTCTCGCACCAGGTTGGTGAGCGGGACTTCGGCGGTCGGGATGAGGTAATGACTTTCCCCCTCGCCATGGCGCACCGCAAACAGATCGTCTTCGAATTTGGGCAACTGGCCGGTGCCGCGCAGCGCCTGTGCCGCCACGATGTAAGGCACGTAGGTCTCGGTATAGCCATGCTCGGTGGTATGCACGTCGAGCATGAACTGCGTCAGCGCGCGGTGCAAGCGCGCGACCGGCCCGCGCAGCACGGCAAAGCGCGACCCGGAGATGCGGGCGGCGGCCTCGAAATCCAGGCCGAGCGCAGCGCCGACATCGACATGATCGCGCACTGGAAAATCGAACGCGCGCGGCGTTCCCCATCGACGCAGCTCGACGTTGCCCGTCTCGTCTGCTCCCACGGGAACGTCGTCTGCCGGCAGGTTGGGTACGGCCATGAGCAGCTCGTGCAGTTCGGCCTGCAGCGCATCCAGCCGAGCGGCGTCGGCGTCGAGGGTGGCTTTGATCTGGGCGACTTCCTGCATGATGTGCGACACATCCTCGCCGCGCGACTTGGCGTGCCCGATCTGCTTGGACAAGGCGTTGCGCCTCGCCTGCAGATCCTCGGTTTCTTTTTGCAGCGTTTTGCGCTCCGTCTCCAACGTGGTGAAGCGCTCGACGTCGAGGAAGGGTTGGGGCGATTGCCGCGTTTGCAGCCGGTCGATGACGTACGGCAGGTCTTTGCGCAGCAGGTTGATGTCGAGCATGATGGAAAGTCGTCAACGTGACCACCGCAGCGACGCGGCGGGGAAAAGAAAGCGAAAACCCAGTCAACCCGCGGCTTTGACCAGCAGACCGCGTGGCAGGGGAAACTGCACCGTTTCACTCACCCCCGCCATTTGCTGCACGGAGACCGCGCCGAGCTGCTTGAGACGGATGATGCACTGTTCGACCAGCGCCTCCGGGGCGGAGGCCCCGGCGGTCAGCCCGATCTGCCGCGCGCCCTGCACCCACTCGGCACGCAGGTCGTCGGCGCTGTCGACCATGT
>JBFXEK010000052.1:0-7619 GCA_050180155.1 Thiomonas sp.
ACGATCTTCGCCACGATAACCTCGATTTGGGCGCGATGGTCGAAGTCACCGCCTGGTCTGCCGACGGCACGACACGTGTGGCCTATCGCGGTTCCGACTGGAGCGCACGGCCCGCACGCCGCGGCCCGCTCTACCTCGGGCCGCACCGCATCGCCGGGCAGGACGGCAATGTGCTGCTCGTCGAGCCGCTGCCTACGGCAGGTGCCGCGCCCTGCCCGACGCCAGCCGGGCAGGGGTCGACCTGAACCGCAGTATCTTGCGCGACTTTGCACTTTCAACGGAGATTCGCATGGAAATCGCCATCATCCTGGCCGTCATCGCCGTGCTGTTCGTCAGCCGCGGTATCAAAATCGTGCCGCAGCAAAATGCCTGGATTCTCGAACGTCTGGGCCGCTATCACGCCACGTTGCAACCGGGGCTGAACGTCATCATCCCGTTCATCGACAGTGTGGCGTACAAGCATTCGCTCAAAGAGATCCCTCTGGACGTCCCCAGCCAAGTGTGCATCACCAAGGACAACACCCAGCTCACCGTCGACGGCGTGCTGTATTTCCAGGTCACTGACCCGATGCGCGCCAGCTACGGTTCGTCCAATTACGTGGTGGCCATCACCCAATTGGCGCAAACCACGCTGCGCAGCGTCATCGGCAAGCTCGAACTCGACAAGACCTTCGAGGAGCGCGAGTTCATCAACCACAGCGTGGTCAACGCGCTGGACGAAGCCGCGGCGACCTGGGGGGTGAAGGTGCTGCGTTACGAAATCAAAGACCTGACGCCGCCGAATGAAATTCTGCACGCCATGCAGCGGCAGATCACCGCCGAGCGCGAAAAGCGCGCGGTGATTGCCACGTCCGAAGGCGCGCGCCAACAAGCGATCAACGTCGCCGAAGGCGAACGCCAGGCGTTCATCGCCCGCTCCGAAGGCGAGCGGCAGGCGGCGATCAACAAGGCGCAGGGCGAGGCCGCGGCGATCGAGGCGGTGGCCAACGCCACGGCGCACGCGCTCGAAGTCATCGCCGCGGCGATCCAGAAACCCGGCGGCATGGATGCGGTGCAACTCAAGGTGGCGCAGCAAGGGCTGGATGCTTACGCCAACCTCGCCAAGACCAGCACCAGTTTGATCGTGCCCGGTGACATGAGTCAGGCCGCGGCACTGATCGCTTCGGCGATGACGGTGATGAAGAAATCCTCATGAATGACGTTTCGGTTACCGCGTCGGCGCGTCGCGCCGCGCTCGACGCCCTGCTGCAGCCCGACCCGCAGCGCAAGGCGGCGCTGGCGCTGGCGCTGCGTGCCGCGCTGGGCGATGGCCGCCTGCACATCGATCCCGCGGAGCAGGTGGCGCAGCCCACAGCCGCCCTGCCCGGCCGCCCTGCTCGGCCCGAATTGATCGCCGCGCAGCGCTTGCCGCGGCGCAATCCGCACGACAGGAAGGGTCACGTCGCGCTGATCCACGCGCTTGCGCACATCGAGTTCAACGCCATCAACCTCGCGCTCGACGCCGTTTGGCGCTTTGCCGGCCTGCCCGCGGAGTTCTATGGCGACTGGCTGCGCGTGGCCGCAGAGGAGGCCGAGCATTTCACGCTGCTGCGCCAGCACCTGCTCAGCCTGGGCGCTGATTATGGCGATATCCCGGCGCACGACGGGCTGTGGGAGATGGCGGAAAAAACCGCAGGCGATGTGCTCGCCCGCATGGCGCTGGTGCCGCGCACGCTGGAGGCCCGCGGCCTGGACGTCAACCCGGCGATCCGGGCCAAACTCGCCGCCGTTGGCGACGCGCGTGGCGCGGCCATTCTCGACCGCATACTGGCCGACGAAATCGGCCATGTGGCCATTGGCAACCGCTGGTACCGCTGGGCCTGCGCGCAGCATGGCCGCGATGCGCTGACTGCCGGTGACGAACTCGGCGCGGCCTACGGCGCACCGCGGTTGAAGGCGCCGTTCAATCGCCAAGCCCGGTTGCGCGCCGGGTTCAGCGCCGCCGAACTCGACGCCCTGGAGCGCAGCGCTGCCGCTGCTACCGCCATGCTTTAGCGTCCGGTGCGGTGGATGTAGCGGTTGAGTTGTGCCATGTCCGCTGACGTGCGGCGGTAGAGATGATCCAGGCTGATGATGGCCACTTCCAGCAGCAGCACGGCCAGCAGCGGGCGCTCCAGCCGCAGACGGTCGTACATGCGGCGGCTGATGCGCAGCAGCCTGGTGTCTTCGCCGGCGCGCAAGCGGATGTCGCGCGGTTTGCGGTCGAAAAAACTCATTTCCCCAAGCATTTCGCCGGGGAGGATTTTGCCGATTTCCATTTCGCTCTCAGGCAACTGCGCGATCAGGCAGCCTTGCCCTTCGAGTACAAAAAACAGACTTTCCCCGACCTGGCCGATGTCGGCGATGATTTCGCCTTTTTTCGGCGCCATCAGGTCGCAGTAATCGAGAAAATCGTGGATCTCACGCCGGGTCAGCATGGAGGTATCGACGAGTTGGCCAAGGAAGTGCGCCAGCGCCTCGCGGTCTTCTGGGGTGATGGTCAGACGATGCATGGGAACAGAGCGGAGTCGAACAAAATTCGGCGGTTATGCAGGCTCAATCGTATCGGCGGTCTTGGCGTTTTCCTAGCGTGGCAGGCCGAAATAGCTGTGGATCCCAGACAGCAGCATATTGACGGCAATGGCGGTGAGGATCAGCCCCATGAGCTTTTCTGCGGCGTTCATCACCGAATCGCCGAGCCATTTGAGCAAGACCTCGCTCATGAGCAACAGGCCGCCGGTGACGAACACCGCCGTGCTGAGCGCGCCGACCCAGGTCCAGATTTCGCCTGGCTGGCGTGACGCCAGCAGCAGCACGGTGGCCAGCGCCGACGGCCCGGCCAGCAACGGCACGGCCAGCGGAAAAATCAGCGGTTCGCGCCCGCCCTCACCGCCGCCGAAAATCTCCGAAGTGGTGGAAAAAATCATTTTGATCGCCACCAGAAGCAAAATCACCCCGCCGGCCACTTCGATCGACGGCTGACTGAGATTCATCAGCCGCAGAAAGCCGTGGCCGCCGAACATGAAGACCAGCAGCACGAGGTAAGCGATGGCGATTTCGCGCAACGCCACCGGCAGACGGCGCTGCGGCGGCAGTTTGCGCATCACGGCGATGAAAAACGGCAGATTGCCGAACGGATCGAGGATGAGCAGCAGCAAAACAAAGGCCGACCAGAAATTGTCGTTCGCCATGGTGTGAGCGCGCCATCAAGCGCGGGGGTGGTGGCGGGCGTGCAGGGTTTTGAGTCGCTCGCGCGCAATGTGGGTGTAAATCTGGGTGGTGGAAATGTCGGCGTGGCCGAGGAGCAATTGCACCACGCGCAAGTCGGCGCCGTGGTTGAGTAAATGCGTGGCGAAGGCATGGCGCAGGGTGTGCGGGGACAGCGGCACATCGATCCCGGCTTTGGTGGCGTAGGCCTTGATCAGCGTCCAGAACATCTGCCGCGTCATGCCAGCGACTTCGCGAGCGCGCGAGCCGCTGCGCGCGGTGACGAACACGAACGGGCTGTCACGGCCATGCAGCAATGCCGGACGGGCACTGTGCAAATAGCGTTGCAACCAGTCCTGAGCCGTTTCGCCGAAGGGCACCAGCCGCTCTTTGCCGCCTTTGCCGGCGATTTGCACCACGCCCTGGCCGAGCGACAGCCGCACCACCGGCAAGGCGACGAGCTCGCTCACCCGCAAGCCGCTGGCGTAGAGCAGTTCGAGCATGGCGCGGTCCCGCAGCCCCAGGGCGGTGGTGACGTCGGGGGCCGCCAGCAGCGCCTCGACCTGGCGTTCGCTCAAGCTGCGCGGGTGGCGCTGCGGCTGGCGCGCCGTCTCGATTTGCAGCGTCGGGTCGTCGACGCGCAGGCGCTCGCGCAGCGCCCAGCGATAAAAGCGGCGTAACACCACCAGCCGGCGGTTGGATGACGCCGCGCGGCTGTGCGCGAATCGCGCGGCGATATAGCCCTGCACGTCGGCGGTCTCTGCCTGGAGCAGCGCCGGGCGGCGGGTGTGCGCCAGCCAGCGGGAAAACAGCGTCAGATCACGTCGGTACGCGGCCAGGGTATTGGCCGACAGGCCGTCTTCAAGCCACAGCGCATCGCAAAACTGGTCGATCAGCGCTGCGCTCTGAGCAGGCGCGCAGGGCCACTGAGCCGACACGCTGGCGTCACGCATGGCGCCTGCCGGCCTCGTGTTGCAGCAGCCAGCGCTTGATGCCCAGCAGATAACCGTCTGCCGAGGTGGAGTGGGCAAACCCGCCCAGGCCGTGGCGGGCGACGATGCGGTGGCAAGGCACGACGGGGGCGAACGGGTTGGCCGCGCACGCCTGTCCCACGGCCCGCGCGGCGCTGCGCAGTTCGGTGGCGGCGTCGGCGTAGCTGCGCGTCTGGCCGCAGGGGATGCGCCGCAACAAGTCCCATACCCGACGCTGAAACGCCGTGCCGGCGTCGGCCAGCGGCAGATCGAAGACGAACGCCGCGTCGGCGCAATACGCCTGGAGTTGCCGCACCGTTTCGTGGCCGAGCGCGGTAACCGGCGACACCAGCGCGGCGTCGGGCGGCAAATAGTCAAGATGCACGATTTGCGCCTCGGTGCAGGTGATCCCCAGACGGCCGAATGGCAGGTTGACAACCGCACGCGGCGGCTGGGCGGAGGAAGCGGTCAGAGCAGGCATATCTGGTGGTCTACGAAGCGGCATGCGGCGTCAAGGATACCCTGCAGCGCTCGCGGAATCCGGCTTTCTCCGAGAATGTCGCGATGGATTTGCCGTCGATCGATTTTGACTCTCCCCGCACAGCACCGCCTCGTGCATGGCCAGCGCTGCGCCAGCCATTTGCCGCGCTCGGGTCGGAGTTCAGCGTGCCGGTGGCCGTCAATCCCTTGCCCGACCCGGTGCTCGTCGCCTGCAGCGCCGATGCCGCTGCGCTGGTCGGCCTGCCAGAGCCGCACGGCGCCGAGGACGAGCGGTTCTGGGCGCAAGCCTTCGGCGGCCATGTCGATGCTCTGAGCGCGGGCAGCCGGGCCACGGTGTACGCCGGACACCAGTTCGGCAACTGGGCCGGGCAGCTCGGTGACGGCCGCGCGCTGCTGCTGGGCGAATGGCCCGATGCCCAGGGCGGCCGGCACAGCGGCGGGTATCCGGTGTGGGAAGTGCAATTCAAGGGCAGCGGACGAACGCCGTTTTCCCGCACGGGCGACGGCTGGGCGGTGCTGCGTTCGTCGATCCGCGAGTTTCTGTGTTCTGAGGCCATGGCCGCACTCGGTGTGCCCACCACCCGTGCGCTGTGCATCGTCGGCTCCAGCCGGCCGGTGCGGCGAGAGCGGCTGGAAACCGCGGCGATGGTCACCCGCCTATCGCCGAGTTTTGTCCGCTTCGGTCATTTCGAACACTTCAGCTACAGCGGCCAGATCGCCGCGGTGGAGCGGCTGACCGATTGGGTCATCGCCCGTCATTGCCCGCAGTGCGCTGGCGAACCCCAGCCCGCGTTGGCGCTGCTTGGCTGGGTGGTCGCCCGCACCGCTGAACTCATCGCGCGCTGGCAGGCCGTGGGCTTCGTGCACGGGGTGATGAATACCGACAATATGTCGATTCTCGGCTGGACCATCGACTACGGGCCGTTCGCCTTCATCGACGCTTACGATCCGTTGTACACCCCCAATACCACGGATCAGACCGGGCGTTACGCTCTGGGCCGGCAGCCGGCGGTGGCGCACTGGAATCTGCTGGCGCTGGCGCAGGCCTTGTTGCCGCTGATCGCCAAACCCGACGACGCGTTGCAGGCAGTCGACGGTTTTCGTCCGCAGTACGTCTACGCGGTGCAGCGGCAGATGGCGGCCAAGCTGGGGCTGGAGCAGGTTGACGCCGACGATGGCGCCCTGCTGCAGGATCTGCTGGAGCTCATGGCCGTCAATCGCAGCGACTGGACGCTGACCTTTCGCCACTTCTCGCGGCTGCGCGGTGATGCGCAGGCTGCGATCATCCCAGAGCTGGCTGCGCAGTTCCCGCGGCAGCCGCTGGCCTTCGCCGCGTGGGTGCAGCGCTACCGCGCGCGGCTGCAACGCGAGCGGCGCAGCGATCAGGCGCGGGCGCAGGCGATGGATGCGGTCAATCCCATCGTCGTCCTGCGCCACCACCATGCGCAAGCCGCCATCGCGCGGGCGCAGGATGGCGATTTCAGCGAAGTGCGTCGTTTGCTGGCCGCGTTGCGCAAGCCGTTTACCCTGGATGCGGTACACGCCGCTTACGCCCAGCCGCCAGCCGCAGATGCGCCACCGGCCTGCCTGTCTTGCTCATCTTGAGGCCCCGACATGACGTCCTCCTGCCCAAATGACGCCGTCTGGCGCGGCAAACTGACCGAGCAGCAATACCGCGTCACCCGCTGCAGCGCGACCGAGCCGCCGTTTACCGGCGCCTACTGGAACCATCACGCCGACGGGGTATACCGCTGCGTGTGCTGCGGCACGCCGCTGTTCGATTCCCGCACCAAGTATGACTCGGGCAGCGGCTGGCCGAGCTTCTGGCAGCCGACCGATCGGGCAGTCGTGCGTGAGGTGCGCGATTTGAGCCACGGCATGGTGCGCATCGAGGTGCAGTGCGCGCATTGCGGCGCGCATCTCGGCCACGTCTTCCCCGACGGACCCGAACCGACTGGGCTGCGTTATTGCATCAACTCGGCAGCGCTGGACTTTGCGCCGCGCGGGCAGAGCCCGTCGCCCTGAGCGGGCGAGCAGACTCGGCGAATGCCCTCAAGCGCGCGGCGTTCTGCGCCTTCCGCGCAGTATTCCCCAGACCAAGTACGCCGACACGCCGAGAAACAGCACAGCCAGCGCCGCCTGGCCATAGCCGGCAAGGCCGGCTGGGTTTTTCCAGCGGTGCCGCAGGATATCGTTGGTCAGCGCCTGCGCTTGATCGGCCGGGGCAAACGCCAGCGCCGGGTCGATTTGTCTGGCTCGCTCCAATTCCTTTTCGGCCAGCGGCCATTTGCCCTCGGCGGCGAGCAGGCGTGCGTCCAGGTAATGCGCCGCGGCCGAATCGGGCTGCGCAGCCAGAACCTGGGCGATGGCCCGGTCAGCCTGGGCGAACTGTCCGGAGTGCAGCAAATCAGCGGCCTGTTGCAGCGTGGCGGCCCGTGCACAAGACACTGCTGCCAGCGTGAGCAGCAAAAAAAGATACAAACTCCGTATCGGGCGGATCGAGCGCAAGGTCATGGCGGCAAGCTCCATCTCAACGCAAAGAACCACCCTAACACATTGCGGCATGTTCTTCTGCGGACGTCTGGTGAACCACGATGCAAAGCGAGCAGAAAAAATTTCCGCTGCACCCGGCGCATCCTGAACGGATCTGCTGGGGTTGCAGCCGTTATTGTCCAGCCGATTCGATGCGTTGCGGCAACGGCTCGGAGCGTACGCAGCATCCGGTGGAATTGCTCGGCGAGGATTGGATGGATTTCGGTCTGGACGCCCAGCAGCCCCCGCCTGACAAGCCGGGTTGACCGCGCAAGGTGCGCCTGCCGCGACGATCCCCTTTGCATCACAGGGGCATCAGGCCGGAGTGGAGACGTCGCGGATTAAGTGGTAAATTTTTTACCTATATAACCTGTTTCATTTCATGTTTCC
>JBFXEK010000053.1:0-7612 GCA_050180155.1 Thiomonas sp.
GGCGTGTGGTGGAAGAAGGCGATTTTCACGTCCGGGCGCATTTGCCGCACGAAACCGGGCACCAGCCACAGGTTGTAGTCGTGCACCCAGATCACCGCACCGGGCGCGGCCTCGGCGCAGGCGGCCTCGGCGAACAGGCGGTTGACCTCGCGGAACACGCTCCACTGGCAGTTCTCCGTCGAATACAGGGAGGGAAAGCTGTTGAGCACCGGCCACAGCGCCTCTTTCGAAACGACGTGGTAGAACTGGTCGATCTGTTCGGGCGTGAGCGGCAGCCGCACCACCTCGTAGCTGCCGTAGCTGTCGCCCACCGTGATGCGGCGCTCGAACTTCACCGGCTTGCCTGCCGGCGCCTTTTTCCACGCCACCCAGCTCGCCCGATCGACCTGGCCGATGAAGCCCTTGAGCGCCGGCACGATGCCGTTGGGGCTCTTGTTTTCCCGCAGCACGGTCTTGCCGCCCTCGGTGTGTTCCTCATACGGTTGTCTGTGATAGACGATGACCAGAGATGAAGCCATTGAAATCCCCCTGTCGATGAAATCGCTGCAAGGCGTCGAGCACCCCGGCAGCACCCGGCTGCGCGCTGCGGAACACATTGGCCTGCGGCGCGATGGCGTGCGCCAGCGCGGGCTCGCAGTTGCGCACGGCCACGCCGGTCAGCCCAGTCTGGAACATCGACAGGTCGTTGAGCGTGTCACCCGCCACCAGCGTGCGGTGTTCGGGCAGTCCCAGCGCGGCCAGGGTGCGCAGCAGCGTCGAGCCCTTTTGCACCCCGCGCGGCAACACGTCGAAATACTGGTTGTCCGACATCAGCGTGTCGAACCCCAGGCGACGCAGTTCGCTTGCGGCCACCTGCGCCGCGTCGGCGCAGCCGTAGAAGTACGAACGCCGCCGCCCGCCGTGGTGCGGCTGCGGCTGCAACGTGGGGTGACGCCGGACGACGGCGTCGATCTGTCGCCCAGCGTCGCATGGCCAAGCGGCGTCGAGCCAATGGTCGAGCGCCGGCAAGGGCGCGAAGTCGGCGCCCGTGGCCACGCTGGTGCCGACATCGCCGATGACGTGGTCGGGCTGCACCGGCAGCTCGCGCGCGAGCTGGCGCATGAAGTCCAGACCGCGTCCGCTGACGAAAATGAGCACGATCTCGCTGCGGCGCTGCGCGATCCAACCGTACAATGCGGCGCGCTGCGCGGCATCGCCTCCGAGAAAAGTGCCGTCCAGATCGGTGGCCAGAATCGTCTGCGGCATCGTTCCTCCCTTCATTGCGCCTGCCGCGCCGGCACGCGGGACAAGGTTGCGCGCACGCCCTGCACGTCGCGCAGCGGGCGGTGCGCGTGCATGCCCGACGCCACGGGCTGAACCAAGCCGTCGTCCTGAAGCAGCGGCTCGTTCAATAGGCGCCGCAAGGCTTCGGCCGCCGTCTGCCGCCGCGTCAGCACGTCGCGCACAGCAGCGGCCACGGCAAGGCGCAAACCCAGCCTGCACTCCAGGGTCTGCACCGAATGACAACTGACCGCGCCTTCGGCCAGCGCGTCGCCTTGCTCCGCCAGCTCGTCCCGCCCCAGCAACATGCCCAGGCGGGTGTTGCGCGACTGCGCCGACGACGCGGTGAGAAACAGATCGCCGGCGCCCGCGCTCGACAGCAGCGTGTCGGGGCGCCCGCCCAGCGCCAGCGTGAGGGCGCGTATGTCCTGCAGACCGCGGGTGAGAATGGCCGCACGCGCGTTCTCGCCCGCTTCGCTCCCCAGCGCCATGCCGCAGGCGATGGCGATGATGTTCTTCAACGCCCCGCCCACCTGCACGCCGATGACGTCGTCCGTCACCTCGAGCTGCACGCCGCCCGTTGCAAACGCCGCGCGCAATCCGGCCGTCACGCGCTGTGCCTGACGCTGCGCGTCCACCGCCTGGCGCAGCCGCAGCGCGGGCAGGCCAAGGGTCAGCACGGCGGGCTGGCCGCGCACCACTTCGTGCGCGAAGCTCGGCCCGCCGATGGCGGCGACCAGCCCGTCGGGCCGCAGCTCCTGCTGCAACACTTGGGACATCAGCGCGCCGCTGCCGCGCTCGATGCCCTTGCACGCCGCCAGCACCACCGCACGTCGCGCCAGCAAGGGCGCGGCGGCGCGCGCCACGTCGCGCAGCGCGGCCGACGGCACCGCCATGAAGACCGCAGCGGCGCCGTCGAGCACCTCGGCCATCTGGCTGCTGGCCTGCAGACCGGGGACCAGGTCCAGATCGGGCAGATGCCGCGGATTGCGCGCCTGGGTGGTGATGGCGTGGCACAGGTCGGGGCGCCGCGCCCACAGGCGCACCTCAAGCCCGCCGCGCCGCAAGGCGCAGGCCAGGGCCGTGCCCCACGCGCCGGCACCGAGAATGGCAACCGAAGGCGGTGTCGGATGGTCGAAGGTGAATGAACCAGCAGAGTTCTGCATGAGATCTCCCAAGGTCGTGGGCGACCAGGCGGCCGTCCGATGGCAGGACGCCCAGCAAACGTGGGCGTGGCGACTGGGTGGCCGCGCGAAGACAGCGCAGCCGCAAGGCACTCGGCGTGAATGCCGTAAAGCGCTGGGCAGAAAACCCGCGCACCGCCCGAAGGACGGGCGGCAATTCCCAAGAAAACGCAGGGCCGTCCCTGGTTTCCTCACCCCCGACGGGAAGCGGCTCGGCTTGCCGATCCCGGGGGCCACTGCATGGGCCGCGCAGGCCTACATCCACAAGTAGAACTCGCTACTTGCAGAACACTTTTTGGTGACTCGTGGAACTAAAAATTCAATGGTTAAATTGTAAGACGATTTTACGACAATTTGAATTTCATTGTCACTAAATTACTTACAAATTTCGGGACGATCCAAGGCCGATTTCCGCCACCCCCGACGATCTGCCTGGAGCGGCGCCGATCCAGCCCGTGGGCGCGCCGGAAACGGCGTCAATCCCGCCGCCATGCCTGGAGCGCCAGGCCGCCAGGGCGCGTCAGACCGCCCGTCGCGCGCCGTAGCGCAGGCGCATGATCAGCACGGTCAGCGCCAGGATCAGCGTCACCGCATTCGCCCCCACCAGCGGCCAGCTGCGCTGAATCAGCCCGTAGACCAGCCACAGCGCCACGCCGGCGGTGAACAGCGTGTACATGCCCAGCGAAATCCCCGAGACATTGCGGCTGCGCAGCGTCAGCCAAGCCTGCGGCACGAAGGACACGGTGGTGAGAAACGCGGCGCCGTAACCGATGAGGTCGGCGGGGTGAAAGGCCATGGGAACCCTCGAAACGCGATGAAAATCGCGGGGAACGACAGCACTCAGGCCGCCTGCATGAAGCCACCAACGAAGGCTTGCAGCGCAGGCCAGGCGCCGCCGGCGCGCGGGTCGTTGACCAGCGCGGCAAAGGTGTAGCGCCTGCCGCTGCGCGACTGGGCATAACCGGCCAGCGTCAGCACGCCGTCGAGGCTGCCGGTCTTGGCGTGGATGCGGCCGGCCGTGTCCGGGTCACGGAAGTGGCGGCGCAGCGTACCGTCTTCGCCAGCCAGCGGCAACGAGGCGACGAATTCGGGCATCACCACGCTGTGCCACGCTGCGCGCAGCAGCGCGTTGAGATCCGCCGCCGACAGCCGCGCGGTGCGCGACAGCCCGCAGCCGTTGTCCAGCACCAGCCCCGGCATCGGCAACCCGTGGGTGGACAGCCATTGCTCCACCGCCTGCTGCGCCCCGGCCCAGGTGGCGCGCTGTGCCCCGGCGGCCAGCGCCAGGGTGAGAAACACCTGCTGCGCCATGACGTTGTTGCTGTATTTGTTGATGTCGCGCACCACCACGGCCAGCGGCGGCGACTCCCACACCGTCAGCTCGCTGGCCGTGGCCGGCAGCGGCGCGGTGCGCACCCGTCCCTGCCAGGCGATGCCCACTTGCGTCAACAGCGCGCCGAGCAGGCGTTGCACGTAGGCGTTGTCGCTGACCTGCGGCGCGATGTTCCACGTCTGCGTGCCGCAGGCGGCGGCGTAGCTGCCGGTAAAGCGCGGCGCGAACGGCTGCTTCCAGTCGGCGCCGAGCTTGTCCTTCCAGTTGCCGCACGCCGTGGTGCTGAGTCTGGGCGCTTGGCGCAGGTCGAACCCGGCCAGCGGCGGCTCGACCGTCACGCGCACGGCCCGCGCCTGCGCGTCAGGGACGAAGCCCAGGCGCAGCACGCCGAAGTTGACCAAAAATGCGTCGGCGCCGACGTTGTACGGCGCGGTGGCGTCGCCGTCGAACGCCGCCGGGTCGTGCGGCGGCAAGTCGAACGCCTGACGGTCGATGAGCACGTCGCCGTCGATGCGGCGCAGCCCCAGGTCGCGCAGCCGCAGCGCGATACTCCACAGATTGTCGGCCATCAAATGCGGATCGCCACTGCCGACGAACGCCAGATCGCCGTGCAGCACGCCCGAGCGCAGCGGCCCGACGGCGTACACCGGCGTTTTCCACACATAGGCTGGGCCGAGGATGCGCAGCGCGCTGTACGTGGTCACCAGTTTGAGCACCGAGGCCGGGTTCATCAGCACGGCGGAATTCACGTCGATCTGCGGCACGGCGGCGTCGAGCGGCTGCAGCACGAAAGCGCACGATTGCAGCGGAATGCGCGCGCTGTCCAGCGCCTGCACCACGTCGGCTGGCAAAGCAGCGCTGCCGCCCCACCCGGCCTGTTGCGCGCGTGCCAGCAGCGGCGCACCTGCAAGGGCCAGAGTGGAGGCGAAAAAACGGCGGCGGCTGGCAAGCATGGACAGAATCAATGGACGCGACGGCACAATGGTAGAGGGTCGGCGTCAACGCCGCGTCAATTCCCCTGCCTACAATGCGCCGCATCATGACCTCCCGTCCGTCCTTCACCGACCAGTGGCGCGACGCCGCGATGCGCAACAACTCGGCGCTATGCGTCGGGCTCGACCCGGAGCCTTCACGTTTTCCTGCGCCGTGGACGTTCGACGCGCTGCGGCTGTTCGACTTCTGCGCCGCCATCGTCGACGCCACCGCCGACCTGGTCTGCGCCTACAAGCCGCAGATCGCCTACTTTGCCGCGCTCGGTGCCGAAAACCAGCTCGAACGGCTGATCGCGCACATCCGCAAAGCCGCGCCCGCAGTGCCGGTCATCCTCGACGCCAAACGCGGTGACATCGGCGCCACCGCAGAGCAATACGCCCGTGAGGCGTTCGTGCGTTTCGACGCCGACGCGCTGACGCTGTCGCCGTATATGGGGTTCGACTCGCTCGAACCGTATCTGCACTACCCAGAACGCGGGCTGTTCGTGCTGTGCCGTACGTCCAACCCCGGAGGCGCCGACCTGCAGACCCTGCCGCTGGCTGCCAGCGGCGGCCCGTCGCCACACCTCGGCGCCGAACTGCTGTTCGAGCGCGTCGCCCGGCTGGCCGCGAACGACTGGAACCGCCACGGCCAGAACGGCCTGGTCGCCGGCGCGACCAACCCGGCGGACATCGAACGCATCCGCGCCATCGCCGCCGACGTGCCGCTGCTCATTCCCGGCATCGGCGCCCAGGGTGGCGACCTCGCCGCCACGGTGCGCGCGGCGCGCGGCAACTTCCTCATCAACGCCTCGCGCAGCGTGCTCTACGCCGGCGCCGGGCGCGAGTTCGCCGATGCCGCGCGGCGCGAAGCCCGCCGCCTGCGCGACGCCATCAACCAGCAGGCGCATCCCGTCGCCGCCCGATCCACACCATGAGCTCCGCATCTGCATCCTCCGGCCTGACCCACTTCGACACCGCGGGCCAGGCGCACATGGTCGACGTCGGCGGCAAGGCGCAAACGCATCGTGTGGCCGTGGCCAGCGGCTGCATCCGCATGCAGCCGGCGACGTTCGCGCTGGTGCGCGACGGCAACGCGAAAAAGGGCGACGTGCTGGGCGTGGCGAGAGTGGCGGCGATCATGGCGAGCAAACGCACCGCCGACCTCATTCCGCTGTGCCACCCCATCGCGCTGGACCGTGTCGCGGTGGAATTCACCCTGGTCGAAGCCGACAGCCGCATCCACTGCACCGTCACCGCCGAAACCCGCGGTCGCACCGGTGTCGAAATGGAAGCGCTCACTGCCGTGCAGGTCGGCCTGCTGACGATTTACGACATGTGCAAGGCGGTGGATCGCGGCATGATCATCTCCGACGTGCGCTTGCTGGAAAAGCACGGCGGCAAGTCCGGCGACTGGGTCGCTGCCGCCTGATTGCGCAGCACAAAGCGCCACGCGCGCATGGGCATGCTCCACTTCCTACAATCAGCCGCATGAACATGCTGACCGAACCCGCGCTGCTGCGCCTGGACGAAGCGCGCCGCGTGCTGCTCGACCCCTTCCAGATCGACGAAACCGTGCTGCAGCAGGCGCTGCGCCGCGTGTTCCAGCACCGTCTGGACTACGCCGACGTCTACCTGCAATACACCCGCTCCGAGGGCTGGAGCCTGGAAGAAGGCCTGGTCAAGTCGGGCAGCTTCGACATCGAGCAGGGATTCGGCATCCGCGCGGTGCAGGGGGAAAAAACCGCCTTCGCCTATTCCGACGACATTTCCGCGGCGGCGCTACGCGAAGCCGCCGACACCGTGCGCAGCATCGCCCGCTCCGGTCAGGGCGGTGCCAAAGTGCCAGGCGACACCCGGCGCAGCGCTGCGCGTGTGCTCTACGCCGCGGCCGACCCGCTGGGAGCGCTGGACTCCAGCGCCAAGGTGGCGCTGTTGCACCAGGTCGACCGGCTGGCGCGGGCGAAAGACCCGAGGGTGGTGCAGGTCATGGCCAGCCTGGTCGGCGAATACGACGTCATGCTGGTGCTGCGCTCGGACGGCCTGCTCGCCGCAGACGTGCGGCCGCTGGTGCGGCTGAGCGTCAACGTCATCGTCGAGCACAGCGGTCGGCGCGAGTCCGGCACCTCGGGCGGCGGCGGGCGTTTCGGCCTGGATCTGTTCGACGACGCGCTGGTGCGTCGGTACGTCGACGAGGCGGTGAGCACCGCGCTGACCAACCTCGAAAGCCGCCCCGCCCCTGCGGGCGAGATGAATGTGGTCCTCGGCCCCGGCTGGCCCGGCGTGCTGCTGCACGAGGCCATCGGCCACGGCCTGGAAGGCGACTTCAACCGCAAGGGGTCCAGCGCCTTTGCCGGGCGGCTGGGCCAGCGCGTGGCCGCGCGCGGCGTGACCGTGCTCGACGACGGCACCTTGCCCGGGCGGCGCGGCTCGCTCAACGTCGACGACGAGGGCAACCCGACGCAGCGCACCGTGCTGATCGAAGACGGCATCCTGGTCGGCTACATGCAGGACATGCTCAACGCCCGGCTGATGGGCCGTGCGCCCACCGGCAACGGCCGGCGCGAAAGCTATGCGCACGTGCCGCTGCCGCGCATGACCAACACCTATATGCTCGCCGGCAGCCACGACCCGCAGGAGATCATCGCCAGCCTCGACCGCGGGCTGTACGCGGTCAACTTCGGCGGCGGGCAGGTGGACATCACCAGCGGCAAGTTCGTGTTCTCCGCCAGCGAAGCGTGGTGGGTGGAAAACGGCAAGCTGCAATACCCGGTCAAGGGCGCCACACTCATCGGCAACGGCCCGGACGCGCTCACCCGCGTCAAACTGATCGGCAACGACCTGCGGCTGGACAGCGGCGTGGG
>JBFXEK010000054.1:0-7544 GCA_050180155.1 Thiomonas sp.
GCACGCACGGCCATTCCGCGCTCAAGGGGTTTGTCATGGGGTCGGTGGCCGCCAAGGTCATGGCAGCGACGTCCGTGCCGCTGCTGCTGGCGCGCTGAACCGCAGAGTTTGCAGCGCGTGGCTGGTGCTGCCTGCGGCAAAGCGGGTGGCAGAACGCTTCAGGAGGACTACAGTTTCACCTGCCCGGCGTGATGCACGGGCGTTCGGCAGGCGGTCTGCGCCTGCCGGATCACAACACGGATCGTTCACTGGAGACATCATGGCAAGCCCTTTTTCTGCCGCCGCAGACCGCGCCCCGGTCTGCGCTCTGTCCTACCTCCATCCACAGCCTGACAGCCCGTGGCTGACTTACCTGGCGCAGGTCGACCGCGTGCTGCCGCACCTCGGCCCGTTGGCGCGCTGGGGGGAGACGCTCAAGCGGCCCAAACGGGCGCTCATCGTCGATGTGCCGATCGAAATGGACGACGGCAGCGTGCAGCATTTCGAAGGTTACCGCGTGCAGCACAACCTGTCGCGCGGGCCGGGCAAGGGCGGAGTGCGCTACCACCCCCATGTCACGCTGGAGGAGGTGATGGCGCTGGCGGCGTGGATGACCATCAAAAACGCTGCGGTCGGCCTGCCGTACGGCGGGGCCAAGGGCGGCATTCGCGTCGAGCCGTCGCGGCTGTCGCGCAAGGAGCTGGAGCGGCTGACGCGGCGTTACACCAGCGAAATCGGCATCATCATCGGCCCGCAGCAGGATATTCCGGCGCCGGACGTCAACACCAACGCGCAGATCATGGCGTGGATGATGGACACCTATTCGATGAATATCGGCGCCACCGCCACCGGCGTGGTCACCGGCAAGCCCATTCCGCTGGGCGGCTCGCTCGGCCGCGTCAAGGCCACCGGGCGCGGGGTGTTCGTCACCGGCAGCGAGGCGCTGCGCCGTATGCGGCTGGACATCAAGGGCCTGCGCATCGCGGTGCAGGGTTTCGGCAACGTCGGTGGCACGGCGGCTGAGCTGTTCGCGCAGGCCGGCGCGCGCATCGTTGCGGTGCAGGATCACACTGGTACGGTGGTCAACGAGGCCGGTCTGGACGTGGCCGCGCTGGCGCGCCACGTCGCCGCGCACGGCGGGGTGGCCGGGTTTGCCGGTGGGCAGGCGGTCGGCGCAGAAGACTTTTGGGAGGTTGGCTGCGATGTGCTCGTTCCCGCCGCGCTCGAAGGTCAGATCACCGCCGAGCGCGCGCAAAAAACCACAGCGCGGCTGGTGCTCGAAGGCGCCAACGGCCCGACGCTGCCCGCCGCAGACGACGTGCTCGCCAGCCGCGGCATCCTGGTCGTGCCCGATGTGATTTGCAACGCTGGCGGGGTGACGGTGTCGTATTTCGAATGGGTGCAGGATTTTTCCAGCTTTTTCTGGGACGAGGACGACGTCAACATGCGGCTGGACAAAATCCTCGGCAACGCGCTGGCGCGCATCTGGGACACCGCCGATCGGCTGCGCATCACCCTGCGCACTGCGGCGTTCGTCGTCGCCTGCGAGCGCGTGCTGCAGGCGCGCGAGGAGCGCGGGCTCTACCCCTGAAGCCGTATCACGGCTTGGAGGCGACGGCGCCGGCGCCGTCTCCCGGCGGCGCGGCGGCCGGCGCCGCAGCCGGCTTGTTCCACGCTGCGCGCAGGCCGTCGAGCAGGTAGGCCGCCAGCCCTAGCCACACCAGGCCGAAGCCGACGAGCTTGGCCGTGGCGAACGGCTCGTGGTAGAGCCACACCCCCAGCGCGAGCTGCAGGCTGGGGGTGACGTATTGCAGCACCCCCAGCAGCGCCATCGACATGCGCCGCGCGCCTGCGGCGAACAGCAGCAGCGGCACCGTGGTCACCGGCCCGGCGGCGATGAGCAGCAGGCGGGTTTGCGCGTCGGCTGTGACGAAGGCGTTTTGCCCGTGCGCGCCCAGCCAGTCGAGATACGCCAGCGCCAGCGGAAACAACACCGCGGTTTCCACCGCCAGCCCCTCGAGCGCGCCCAGCGGCGCGGTTTTGCGCAGCAGCGCATAGCTGCCGAAGGTCAGTGCCAGGCTCAGGCTGATCCAGGGGATGTGCCCGACCTCCAGCGCCATCACCGTCACCCCGGCGGCGGCAATGCCCAGCGCCGCCCACTGCAGGCCGCGCAGCCGCTCGTGCAGCAACAGCGCACCCAGAGCCACGTTGACCAGCGGGTTGATGTAGTAGCCCAGGCTGGCGTCGACCACGTGGTTGCTGTTGACCGCCCAGATGTAAATGCCCCAGTTGCTCGACAGCAGCAGCGCGCTGAGCGCAAAGCGGGCCAGCACCAGTGGCTGCTGGCGCAGCACGCGCAGCCAAGCCCAACGTCGCAGCACGGCCAGCAGCACGACCACCAGCAGCAGCGACCACACCATGCGGTGCGCCAGGATTTGTAGCGACGGCACCGCGTCCAGTGCCTTGAAGTACAGCGGAAACAGCCCCCAGATGACGTAGGCGGCCAACGCGTAGAACACGCCGGAATTCATGTGAACGGTCTTTTGTGTCGTGCAAAACGATCGGCCGCCTCTGCGGGCGGCCGAAGCAGACCGTCACTGTACACGGCCGCCGCCGGCCGCGCTGTCCCGGGGGCAAGGCGGCGAACGCCGCCGGTCAATACGCGTGTTCGGCGTGCGCGTCGACCTTGCCGCGGAACACGATGTACTGGTAGACGTTGTACGTGATCATCACAGGAATGAGCATGCCGATGCCGATGAGCATGAACACCAGCGTGCTGCTGTCGGATGCCGCCTGGTCGATGGTGACCGAGCCGGGAACGATGTACGGATACCAGGTGGCTGCCAGTCCGGCGAAGGAGAACAGAAAAATCAGCATGGTCCAGACGAACGGGGCCACCTCCGCGCGGCGCTTGAGCGCACGCAGCAGCATGACGAAGCTCAACCCCGCCAGCGCCGGAAGGACGGCGAAAAAGTACACGTTCGGCGTCGTCAGCCAGCGGGCGAAAATCGCCGGGTATTGCAGCGGCGTCCACACCGTGACCACGGCGCCGACACCGAGCATGATCCAGGCGAGCAAGCGGCCACGGCGGTAGCAGCCGGTCTGCATCTCGTCCTGCGTCTTGATGATGAGGTAGGTCGAGCCGAGCATCGAATAGCCCGCGACCACGCCGAGCACGACGATGAGGCTGAACGGCGAGACGAAGTCCCAGATGCTGCCGCTGAACACGCCTGCGCTCACCTTGACACCGGCCAGCAGCCCGCCCAGGGCAAACCCCTGCGCCACCGCCGCCAGTAGGCTGCCCACGCCGAACATCGCGCCCCAGAACGCCTTGCGCTGCGACAGTTCGTGAAACTCGAACGACACGCCGCGCAGCATGAAGCCGAGCAGCATCAGGATGATCGGGATGTACAGCCCGTGCAGCACCGTGCCATAAGCCAGCGGGAACGCGCCGAACAGCGTGCCGCCGATGACCACCAGCCAGGTCTCGTTGGCGTCCCAGATGCTGCCCAGGCTGGCCATCATCACGCTGCGGCGGCGCTCGCCGGCGAACAGCGACAGCACACCCACGCCGAGGTCGAAGCCGTCGAGCACGACGTAAAACACCATGAATAGGCCGATGATGAGAAACCACACTGTGGCCAGGACGTGGTGCAGTTGCTGCGGAATGCTCAGCTCCAAGTCACTGCCCTCCTTCCACGGCGAGTTTGGCGCTGCCCGCCAAGGCGGGGGATTGCGCGGCGTGGGCTGTAGGGTACGGCGCCGTGGCGCGGCTGCCGCGCAGCGTCGGCGGATGCGGCGGGGCGTCGAAGCTCGGGCCCTTGCGGATGGTGCGGCTGGCGAACACCAACGCGGCGATGCCGATGACCGCGTAGAACAGTGCGTACATACTCAGCGACCACAACACCGTGCCTGCGGGCAGGTGGCTGACCCCCTCGCTGGTGCGCATCATGCCGTAGACGATCCACGGCTGGCGACCGACTTCGCGCGTCATCCATCCGGCCTCGACCGCGGCGTACACCGCCGGGATGGCCAGCAGCCAGCCGCGCAGCAGCCATTTGTTGCTGCCGATGCGCGCCGCGCTCATGCGGTCGCGGCGGCGCCACAGCAGCCACAACGTCCAGATCGCCATGAAGGCGACGAACACCCCGGCGGCGACCATGACGCGGAAGGCGTAGAACGGAATCCACACCGGGGGCTGGTCTGCGGGTTTGAAATGGGTGAGGCCGACGACCTGGCCGGTCAGCGTCTTGGTGACGATCAGGCTCAGGCCATCGGGGATTTCCAGCGCCCAGTCGTTTTTCTGCTCTGCCTGATTGGGGACGGCCAGCAGCGCCCAGGGCGCGCCCTCGCCCGGCTTGTTGGTGTGCCAGTGCGCCTCGATCGCGGCGAGCTTGGCCGGCTGGGTATCGGCCAGCGCGCTGCCGGCTGAATCGCCAATGAAAATCTGCAGCGGCGCGACGATGAACAAGGCCACCACCGCCCACTTGAACGCCGGGCGGAAGAACTCGACATGGCGCCGGTTGAGCAGGTAGTAGGCGCTCACCCCGGCCATGACGACCAGGCTCAGTTCGATCGCGGCGGTGAACATGTGGCCGAAGCCGTAGGGCAGGTCGGGGTTGAACACTGCGGCCAGCCAGTCGGTGATGGCGAACCGACCGTTGACCAGCTTGACGCCCGCGGGCGTCTGCATCCACGAGTTGGCCATCATGATCCAGAACGCCGACAAGGTGCTGCCGAACGCGACCATGCCGGTGGAAAACAAATGCATTTTCGGCCCGACGCGGTTCCAGCCGAACAGCATGATGCCCAGAAAACCCGCTTCGAGCATGAAGGCCATCGCCGTTTCGAAGCCGAGGATGTTGCCCATGAAATCGCCGGCCGAGGTGGAGAACGGCCCCCAGTTGGTGCCGAAGGAAAATTCCATCGGAATGCCGCTGATCACGCCCACGCCGAAGTTGATGAGAAACAATTTGGTCCAGAACCGGGTCTGGTGGTAATACACCACTTGGCCCGTTCTCACCCAGGCGGCTTCCAGGCCGAACAAAATCAGCGCCAGCCCGATGGTCAGCGGCGGCCAGAGGATGTGAAACATCGCAATGAAGCCAAATTGCGCCCGAGCGAGCAGCTCGGGGTGTTGCAGCCAGTCCATGAAACTCTCCTGAAACGCATACGAAACCCGCCCCGCGCAGACGGCGCTACGCGAGCTCAAACGCATTTGGGCAATGTCGACGCCCGGCGCCGAATGGCCGGCGGCGGCAAGTCGTTGCGCAAAATCCAACGAGCAGCGGCGCACATGGATTTAGTCTCCCGCCGCCTTGAGCGCGGGCTGCGCCGGCGCGGCACGCCGACGGCTGGCGGTTAGCCGAACCCGGCCCTTGAAGGCAAGCAGCTTTTGCACCGCGCCGCCGAGGAGCATCAACTGCCGCACGTCTTCGCTGGGCATGCGCTGGATGTCGTCGAACCACTGCGTGGCCAGTTCGATCAGGTCGTGCATTTGCCGCATGCGCTGTTGCGCGTAGCGTTCGGCGTCGTTGCCCGGTGGCTCCAGCAGCGCGTCGCGCAGCATCGACAGCGTCGGGTCGATTTCGCGTTTGCGCCGCTCCTGCGCCAGGGTGCGGAAAATCGCCCAGACGTCTTCCGGCGCCGAAAAATAGTCGCGCCGGTCGCCCGGTAGATGCTGCATGCGCACCAGATTCCAGGCGCCGAGTTCTTTCAGACCCATACCGACATTCGACCGCGAAAAATCCAGCGCGGCGGCAATGTCGTCGGCGTTGAGCGGACGCTGGCTGACGAACAGCAGCGCATAGATCTGCCCGACGGTGCGGTTGATGCCCCAGCGACTGCCCATTTCACCGAAGTGCAGGACGAAGCGTTGAACCAGGTCGGGGAGCTGCATGAGGTGTTGATCTGGATTTGCAGAAATTTCTGAAATTGCGGAAATTGTCTGATCTACATCAAGCCAAAGCTGTGACCGGTTGTGTCGCCTCGATACTCGTATGGGTATTGCACGCAGCCTGCCCCAGCCTCGGTCGGGAATGACCCCACTCGGATTAATAGTTCTAATTAGAACTAAATTGCAGACATGGACTTTGCCTACCGTGGTCTGCGATGACTCAACCTCTGCGCTTTCTGCCGTTGCTGCGCGAGCTCGTGCGCACCTACCAGGCGTTCGAGCGCTACTCGGCGGCGCACGTGCAGCGCCTGGGGTTGACGCCGGCGCAGTTCGACGTCATCGCCACGCTGGGCAACACCGCGGGGATGAACCCCAAGCAGCTCGGGCAGAAAACCCTGATCACCAAGGGCACGCTCACCGGGGTGATCGACCGGCTGCAGGCCAAGGGGCTGGTGCGCCGTCTGCCCGACCCGAGCGACGGCCGCGGGCAGATCGTGCAGCTCACCGCGGCCGGGCAGGCGTTGTTCGAGCAGGTGTTCCCGGCGCATGGCGAGCACTTGCGCCGCGCGTTTTCCCGGCTCGACGCGCGCGAACTCGCCGCGGCGCAAGCTGCGCTGCACGCGCTGCGCCTCGCGCTCGAAAACGGCCACGCTGCGCAGGAGCAGGCATGAAAACCTCGTTGCCCCCGCCCGTTGCCCGCTACAGCCGCACCGCGCAGGCGCTGCACTGGGCGGTCGCGCTGCTGATCTTCGGTCTGTTTCCGCTCGGGCTGTACATGCACGACCTGCCGCTGTCGGTGGAAAAAATCGAGCTGTATTCCTGGCACAAATGGTTCGGCATCACCGTGCTGCTGCTGGTGGTGCTGCGCATCGGCTGGCGGCTGACGCACCGCCCGCCGCCGCTGCCGCCGTCCATCCCCCGCTGGCAGCAGGCCGCCGCGCAGTGGATGCACGAGTTGCTTTATCTGCTGATGCTGTTCATTCCGCTGTCGGGCTGGGCGCTGAGCTCGGCTGCCGGAGTGCCGGTGGTGTGGTGGGGCGTGCTGCCGCTGCCCAATCTGCTGCCGGCGAGCCAGCCGGCCGAGCATCTGCTCGTGCTGGTGCACGCCACGCTGAACTACACCCTGGCCGCGCTGGTCGGGCTGCACGTGGCGGCGGCGATCAAGCACCAGTTCATCGACCGCGACGGCGTGCTGCTGCGCATGCTGCCGGGGCGCAAACCGTAAGGAGCACCGATCATGCGTTTGGGAAAGTGGACAAGATGGGCTGCGTTCGTTGGTGCCGTGGCCTTCGGCGCGGCGGCCCATGCCCAGCCGGTGGCGTACACCCATGTGCTGCCGACATCGAGCGTGACGTTCAGCGCCACGCAAATGGGCGTGCCGATGCACGGCCGGTTCAAGGCCGTCGATGCGCAGGTGGACTTTCTGCCAAGTGATCTGGCCAAGTCGCACGTCAGCGTGGCGGTGCAGGCGGCGAGCATCGACGCCGACAGCGCGCAGACCAACGCGCTGCTCACCGGCGCGGACTGGCTGGCGGCACAGACTCACCCGCAGGCGCGTTTCACCTCGACGCAGTTCACCGCCGACGGTGCCGGGCGCTACTGGGTCAGCGGCACGCTCACGGTCAAAGGCCGCAGCCAGCCGCTGCGCGTGCTGGTGACCACCCATCCC
>JBFXEK010000055.1:0-7528 GCA_050180155.1 Thiomonas sp.
GTGCGTGGCGAAGGCGTGCGCATCTGGGACTCCGAAGGGCATGAGATCATCGACGGCATGTCCGGGCTGTGGTGCGTCAACCTCGGCTACAGCCGGCAGGATCTGGTCGACGCCGCGACCCGGCAGTTGCAGACTCTGCCCTACTACAACGCGTTTTTCAAGACCACCACGGCGCCGGCGGCCGAGCTCGCTGCGCTGCTGCCCGAGGTCGCCCCGCCCGGGTTCAACCACGTGTTTTTCACCAACTCCGGGTCGGAGGGCAACGACACCGTCATCCGCCTGGTGCGCCGCTACTGGGATCTGCTGGGCCAGCCGCAGCGCAAAACCCTCATCAGCCGCCGCAACGCCTACCACGGCAGCACGCTGGGCGGGGCGTCGCTCGGCGGCATGGAGGGCATGCACGCGCAAGGCGACCTGCCGCTGCCGGGCATCGTGCACATCGACCAGCCGTATCAGCTGCAGCACGGCAAGCCGGGCGAGAGCGCGCACGACTTCGGCCTGCGCGCAGCGCGCTGGCTGGAAGACAAAATCCTCGAACTCGGGCCGGACAAGGTCGCCGCGTTCATCGGCGAGCCGGTGCAAGGGGCCGGTGGCGTGATCATCCCGCCGGCGAGCTACTGGCCCGAGATCCAGCGCATCTGCGACCAGTACGGCATCCTGCTGGTGTCCGACGAGGTCATCTGCGGCTTCGGCCGGCTGGGCACCTGGTTCGGCTGCCAGCATCCGCACATCAACTCCCGTCCCGACCTCATCACCTTCGCCAAGGGCGTGACCTCGGGCTACCTGCCGCTGGGCGGGGTGCTGGTGGGCGACCGCGTCGCGCAGGTGTTGATCGACAAGGGCGGCGACTTCAACCACGGCTTCACTTATTCCGGCCACCCGACCTGCTGCGCCGTGGCCATCGCCAACGTGCGGGCGCTGCGCGCCGAGGGCGTGGTCGAGCGCGTTGCCCAAGATCTCGCGCCGTATCTGGCGGCAAAGTTCGCCACTCTAAACGACCATCCGCTGGTCGGCGACGCGCAAAGCCTGGGCATGGTCGCCGGCCTGGTGCTGTACAAGGACAAAGCCAGCCGCACCTTGTTCCCCGCCGATCTGGGCGTGGGTTACATCTGCCGTGACCACTGCTTCGACAGCGGCGTGGTCATGCGCGCGGTGGACGAGCGCATGATCATCGCCCCGCCGCTGGTGATGACCCACGCCGACATCGACGAAATGATCCGCCGCATCCGCCGTAGTCTGGATGACACGCTCGCTGGTCTGCGCGACAGGGGCTTGGTATAAATTGCGCTTCTCGTGCCGGGGTTGGGCTGTTGCTGGTACGGGAATTGCTCGGTCTGGCGTGTTTCACCCGTTTACCCACTGGTTTCACACTACTTGAGAGGGTCTTATGTCACACACACAGCGTCAAAAGTCGTTGATCGGCAAGTTGCTGGCAACGTGTCTGGCGGGGGCGGCGGCACTGGCGTTCGGCGCGGCAGCGCCGGCGCAGGCCGCGGGCGTGCTCAACATTTACAACTGGTCGGACTACATCGCGCCGACGACGGTGCCCGATTTCGAAAAGGAATACGACATCAAGGTGCGTTACGACACCTTCGACTCCAACGAAACCCTGTTTGCCAAAATGGTCGCCGGCGACACCGGCTATGACATCGTCGTGCCGTCGTCGAACTGGGCGGCGATCGACATCAAAGGCGGGCTGCTGCATCCGCTGGACAAATCCAAAATCCCCAATTACAAAAACCTCGACCCGGGGCTGATGAAACAGCTCGCCGCGGTCGATCCCGGAAACAAATACCTGATTCCATGGATGTGGGGTTACACCACCGTCGGCATCAACGTCGACAAGGTGAAAAAAGCGCTGGGCAATACGCCGATGCCGGCCAACCCCTGGGCGCTGGTGTTCGACCCGACCTATGCCGACAAAATCAAATCGTGCGGCATCTCGATGCTCGACTCCGGCGGCGACATCATGGAGGCGGCATTCAACTATCTGGGCATTCCGCAAAGCACGCAGAGCCCCGCCGACTTCGAAAAAGCCTGGGCGATGGTGCAAAAAGTGCGCAAGGACGTGAGCGTGTTCTCCTCGTCGGGCTATATCAACGACCTGGCGGGCGGCTCGATCTGCATGTCGCTGGGCTGGTCGGGTGACATGGGCATCGCCGCGGCGCGCGCCAAGGCGGCGAAAAACGGCGTGGACATCAAGGTCTTCCCGCCGACGCACGGCGCGGTGATTTTCATCGACACCATGGCGATCCCAGCAGACGCGAAGAACATCGACAACGCCTACAAGTGGATGAACTACGTGCTCGAACCCAAAGTGGCCGCGGCCGACACCAACACCGTGACCTACGCCAACCCGGTGCCGGCTTCGCTGCCTTACGTCGATGCCAAGGTCAAAGACAACGATTTCGTCTTTCTCAAGCCCGACATGCTGGCCAAACTGATTCCGCCCAAGGTGTACACAGCGGATCAGCGTCGCCTGGTCACGCGGCTGTACACCAAATTCAAGACCGGTCTGTGATGATGCGGCGGCTGCAGTCCGCGCTGGCGGACAGCGGCCGTCTGGCCCCCTTCTACCGATGATGGAGTTCGCGTCGTGACGCCTGCTTCTTCCAGCGAAAAACCGTTTTTGCGTATCGAGGGCATCACCCGCCGCTTCGACGAAGTCGTTGCGGTCAACGACATCCATCTCGACATCCGCAGGGGAGAGATTTTTGCCTTGCTCGGCTCGTCGGGCTGCGGCAAGACGACCTTGCTGCGCATGCTCGGCGGGTTCGAGACGCCCACGTCCGGGCGCATCCTGCTCGAAGGCCAGGACATCACCGATCTGCCGCCCTACGAGCGGCCGATCAATATGATGTTCCAGTCGTATGCGCTGTTTCCGCACCTGACGGTGTTCGACAACATCGCCTTTGGTCTGAAGCGCGACGGCATGGCCAAGGCCGACATCTCCACCCGCGTCGAGCAGATGCTCGACCTGGTGCAACTCAAACCCTACGCCAAGCGCAAACCGCATCAGCTCTCCGGCGGCCAGCAGCAACGCGTGGCGCTGGCGCGTAGCCTGGCCAAGCGGCCCAAACTGCTGCTGCTCGACGAGCCGCTGGCCGCGCTGGACAAGAAGCTGCGCGAGCGCACTCAGCTCGAACTGGTCAACATTTTGCGCAAAGTCGGGGTGACGTGCGTGATGGTCACGCACGATCAGGAGGAGGCCATGACCATGGCAGACCGCATCGCGGTGATGCGCGACGGTCGCTTTTTGCAACTGGGCACGCCGATCGAGATTTACGAGCACCCGCAAAGCCGCTTCATCGCCGACTTCATCGGCAACGTCAATCTGTTCGACGGCAAACTGGTCACCGACGAACCCGACCATTGCGAGGTGCAAACCGCCGAAGGGCTGTTCCACATCGGTCACGGCATCAGCGGCACGCTGGGCATGGAACTCGGCGTGGCGCTGCGCCCGGAAAAAATGATGTTGACCGAAGGTCACCACAGCCACCCGTACAACGCATTGCAGGCCACCATCAGCGGGCGCTCTTACATGGGCAGCTATACCGCCTACGAGCTGCAACTGCCCAGCCAGCGCCGCGTGCGCGTGACCGTATCGAACGCCGATCGCTACGCCGACCCGTTCGACGTCGGCACCGCCGTCACCGCGCATTGGGCGCCCAACGCGCCGGTGGTCATCGTCGATTGACGCCGCTGGAGCCGCGCATCATGCCCGACCGCAACGACCTGCCCGCTCCGTCCCACCCGCGCAAACCCCGGCGTTGGGGGCGCATGACGGTGATCGGTATACCGCAGATCTGGCTGCTGGCCTTTTTGCTCGCGCCGTTTTTCATTCTGCTCAAGATCAGCGTGTCGGAAACCGACGCGCTGGGCATCGGTTTCGACCCGCTGGTGTCGTATGTCAACGATGTGCTGCAGGTGCACATCCGCTTCTCGGCGTATCTGGCGCTGGTGCGCGACAGCCTGTACATCGTCACCTATCTGTCGTCGCTGTGGTACGCGCTGCTGACCACCGTGCTCTGCCTGGTGATTGGCTACCCGTTTGCATATTTCATCGCCCGCGCCAAGCCGACGGTGCGCCCGGGGCTGCTGATGCTGGTGATGCTGCCGTTCTGGACGTCTTTTCTCATCCGCATCTACGCCTGGAAAAACCTGCTCGACATCAACGGCCTGATCAACCAAGCGCTGTTGTGGATGGGGATCATCCACCATCCGCTGCGCATGATGTTCACCGAGTTTTCGTTCATGATCGGCATGGTCTACGGCTACATCCCGTTCATGATCCTGCCGCTATACGCCACCCTGGTCAAGCTCGACCACAGGCTGGAAGAGGCCGCCGCCGATCTGGGGGCCACGCCGCTGCAAACCTTCTGGCTGGTGACCGTGCCGCTGTCGCGCTCGGGCATCCTGGCCGGCAGCCTGCTGGTGTTCATTCCGGCAGTCGGCGAGTACGTCATCCCCGAGCTGCTCGCTGGGCCGTCGACGCTGAACATCGGCCGCGTGATGTGGAACGAGTTTTTCCTCAACCTCGACTGGCAGCGCGCTTCGGCGGTGGCGATCGTGATGATCGTGCTCATCCTGCTGCCCATCGCGGTATTCAACCGCTACCAGACCAAGTCACTGGAGAGCGCGCGATGAAAAAATCCGCCGTGCTGCCGCTGACCTGGATGATCCTGGTCTACCTGTTTCTCTACCTGCCCATCGTCGTGCTGGTGGTGTATTCGTTCAACGACTCGCGCATGGTCACCATCTGGGGCGGATGGACGTTGAAGTGGTACGGCGCGGTGGTGCACGACCAGGAAGTCATCAGCGGCCTGATCCTCTCGCTCAAGGTCGCGCTGGCCACGGCCACCACATCGGTGCTGCTGGGCACGCTGGCGGCTTTCGCGCTGGTGCGTTACCGCCGTTTTCTCGGCAAGGGGCTGCTCAACTTCATGATCAACATCCCGCTGGTCATGCCCACGGTGGTCATCGCGCTGGCGCTGCTGATGTTTTTCGTCACGGTACAAAAAGCCCTGGGTTTTCCGCAAAAAGGCTTTTTCACCATTTTCATCGGCCACACCGTGATGGCCATTTCCTACGCCGCCGTGGTCATTCAGTCGCGGCTGAAGGAAATGGATCGCTCGATCGAAGAGGCGGCAATGGATTTGGGCGCGCGCCCGTTTCAGGTGTTCATGCTCGTGACCCTGCCGACCATCTCGCAGGCGCTGGTGTCGGCCTGGCTGCTGGCATTTTCGCTGTCGCTCGACGAAGTGGTGATCTCTGCCTTCCTTTCCGGGCCGGGCAGCACCACGCTGCCTGTGGTGATTTTCTCGCGCGCGCGGCTGGGTTTGAGCCCAACGATCAACGTGGTCGGCGCCATCACCGTGTATCTGGTCATCATCGCCGTGGCGGTCAGCAGTCTGCTCATGGCGCGGCGAGAACGCCTGCGCGCCAAGCAGGCGGCGCAGGCGCTGCGGCTGGACGGCGAACTGCCGCCGAGCCACGAATTCGGCACCGGCCTGCTCACCGCGGAGGGCCGCTGAATCGCGGCATCCGTTTTTCACCCCCCACAGACTCCGTTCACACCCCGTTCACACCGCAACCACCTTGGAGGATCACCACAATGAACAAGTTCAAGCTCACCGTTCTGGCCGCCAGCCTGGGGCTTGCCCCGTTGGCGCACGCCGACACCAACGCCGAGATCCTCGCCGAACTGCAGGCGCTCAAGGCCAAGGTGCAGCAACTCGAAGCGCAGGTCAAGGCGCAGCAGGCGCAGATCGACGACAACCAGAAAGCCACCGACGAAGCCAGCAAAGTGGCCAACCACGCCGACGTGCAGGTCGCCGGGATCAAGCAGGCCAGCGAATCCTCCGGGTTCATGGGCTTGAAGATCAGCGGCATGATCGCCCCGGCCTATGTCTACAACCAGGATCAGCAGGCCAGCTCGTTCGTATTCCTCAATCGTTCCAATCAAGCCGCCGGCGGCGGCACGATTTACAACTATGACAACTCGTATTTCGGCAGCGCCTATTTGCAGTTCCAAAAAGAAACCGCGGGTGGGGTGAAGTGGAATCTGACGCTGGCGCCCGACCGTGGCGCGGGCACGCTGATGAACGGCAACTCGATCATCCATGAGGCTTCGGTGGCGATCCCGCTGAACGGCAGCACCAAGAT
The DNA here is from genome assembly GCA_050180155.1 of Thiomonas sp. GTDB lineage: Bacteria > Pseudomonadota > Gammaproteobacteria > Burkholderiales > Burkholderiaceae_C > Thiomonas. The sequence continues at coordinate 6,166 of JBFXEK010000055.1, forward strand.
GATTGCCGGTCAAATCCCGGACTGGGAAGGGTATGAATCGACCTGGGACAACCAGATCAAGCCCATCACGCACAACCTGCTGTTCGACTTCACCGAACTCACCGCCTATACGGGGGTGGGCCTGGATCAGACCGTGGGCAACTGGGAATGGAAGGCGATGATCGCCAATATGAACTCGCCGCGTTACTACTACTCGGGCAGTGGCGGTCGCGCGCCGGCGGTGGTGTTCCGTGCCGACTACACCCCGCCGGGGTACGACAACGCCGACATCGGCGTCTGGGCGATGGTGGGCAAACTGCCCAACTCCAACGTCGCGGCAAACGGCACCACGCCGCTATTCCCCACTGGAACGAGCACCGCGCAGATGGTCGAAGTCGACGGCTACATGACCAACGGCGACTGGGGCTATTACGGCCAGGTCGGCTACGGCCAGCAGACCGGCGCGGCGTACAACGGCGGCAAAGCCAAGTGGTGGGGCGCGTCGGGCATGCTGACGTACAACTTCACCCCGCGGTTCCTTGGCTTCGCCCGCGCCGATTATTTGAACAATAGCAGCAACGGCGGCGGTCTTCCCGGCGGTTATATGAACGCCAGCAGCGCCGTCGGCGTGAGCGGGACGCCGGCGGATTCGTTCAATTCCATCAACGGCTTCGGCCCCGGCTACGTGTACGACCCGGTGAGCGGCGCCTGGAGCATCACCGACCCGAACAAAGGGGCCAACCGCTATGCGTTGTCGCTGGGCTGGAATTACCTGCTGACCGAATCGACCACGCTGAAAATGGAGTACCGTTACGACCGCTCCAATCTCGCCACTTTCTACAACGTGTCCGACGGCAGCTTCAAAAAGTACAACAACCTGCTCGCCGCTTCGGTGGTCGTGAGTTTCTGATCCCCCGCGGGGATTGGCAGACAACCAGGCCGGCGCAGACCGGCCATTTTTTCTGGAGATTCGCATGCCCGACAATTTCAATCGTATCTGGCGACAGCACGCCGCCGACCTGATTGCGCGCGGCATCGACGGCCGCATGGTCATCGACGGTCGCCGCTGGAACGCGGTCGACGGCAGTCTGTTCGACTGTGTCTCGCCCATCGACGGCAAGGTCATCGCCCGTGTGGCGCGCGGCAAGGCCGCCGACATCGACCGCGCCGTGGCCAGCGCCCGCGCCGCGTGCAACGACCGCCGCTGGGCCGGCAAGTCGCCGGGTGAGCGCAAAAAAGTGCTGGTCGCGTTCGCCGTGGCGATGCGCGCGGCGCGCGACGAACTCGCGCTGCTCGAAACCCTGGACATGGGCAAGCCCATCCGCAACAGTCTGAACACCGACGTGCCCGCCGCGGCGCGCTGCATCCAGTGGTTCGGCGAAGC
>JBFXEK010000056.1:0-7504 GCA_050180155.1 Thiomonas sp.
TTGCCGCCCACGCGGATGCGCTGGTCGATACGGGTGAGGGCGATTTTGTAGGTTTCGTCGAGTACGGTGGAGCGGGGCGCTCGGGTTTCATCGACGAGGGGGATGGTCAACGAATAACCCTTGACCGGATAGACCGGCAACTCCAGGCCGAGCGGCAGCAGCATGTCCCGGCTGTAGCTGCCCAGCGCCAGCACGTAGCGGTCTGCGGTGAGCGTTTGCCCGCCCACGCGGACACCGGTGATGCGCAGACCATCGCTGAGCAGTCGCTCGATGTTCTGACCGAAGCGAAAGTCCACGCCGAGCGCGCGTGCCTTGTCCGCCAGCCGCGTGGTGAACAAGAAGCAATCACCGGTTTCGTCATGCGGCAAGCGCAAACCACCGGCGAGCCGGTCGCGCGCCCGTGCCAGCGCGGGCTCATACAGCGCGAGTTGGTCACGGTCGAGCACCTGGTAGGGCACACCGCAATCTTCGAGCACGCGCACGTCGCGTTGCACCGCGTCGAGCTGCGCCTGGCTGCGGAAAATCTGCAGCGTGCCCCCGCTGCGCTGCTCGTAGGCGATGCCGGTCTGCTGCCGCAGCGTCTGCAGCCGCACCCGGCTGTATTCGGCCAGCCGCATCATGCGCTCTTTGTTGACGGCATAGCGCTCGGCCGTGCAGTTGCGCAGCATCTGCGCCATCCAACGGATCTGCCACAGGCTGCCATCGGGGCGGATCGCCAGCGGTGCGTGGCGCTGGAACATCCATTTCAGCGCTTTGAAGGCAATGCCCGGCGCCGCCCAGGGCGTCGAATAGCCGGGCGAGATCTGCCCGGCGTTGGCGAAGCTGGTTTCCATGCCGCAGGCGCTTTGCCGGTCGAGAACCGTGACCTCTGCGCCGGACGTGGCAAGCTCAAAAGCCGTGGTCGTGCCGATCACCCCGGCGCCTAGAACGATGACTTTCATTCGCTGGCCTCTTTGCTGGAAGAAGGGGATGAGCAAAATGTAGCGAGCATGAGGAAATAAATTTCCCTGTTTTTCAATGAGTTTTCGGAGAAAATCACTGGCATCGATCCCTCATCCGACTGCTGCCATGTACGAACTCGACCGCATCGACCGCCGCATCCTCGACATCCTGCAGCGCCAAGGGCGCATCGCCATGACCGATTTGGCTGGCCAGGTGGGTCTGTCGGCCTCGCCCTGCACCGAGCGCGTGCGGCGCATGGAACGCGCCGGGGTGATCACCGGCTACGCCGCCCGCGTCAATCCCGATGCGCTGGGCAAGACGTTGCTGGTGTTCGTCGCCATCAAACTCGCCTCCAAGTCGGGCGACGTGTTCGACCAAGTGCGTGACGAACTGCTGCACATGCCCGAGGTCATGGAATGCCATTTGGTGTCGGGCGACTTCGACTACCTGGTGAAATTCCGTCTGCATGGCATGAAGGAATACCGCCACCTGCTCGGCAACATCCTCAAGCGCTTGCCGGTACCGGCCGAGTCGCACAGTTACGTGGTGATGGAGGACATCAAGGAAAGCCTGTACTTGCCCACCGACCGATGACCGGTTCGGCACGCCGGGAAATCAGCGCTCAGGCCGACGGTCTGCTGCCGAGTGCAGCACAATCGCCGCCATGCGAGCCCTCGATTGCATCGCGCTGTCGCTGCTCGATCTGGTGGCCGTGCGCGAAAACGGCACCGTCGCCGACGCCTTGCACCTTGCGCTGCGTACCGCGCAGCAGGCCGAACGGCTGGGATTCACGCGCTACTGGCTGGCCGAACATCACAACCTGGCCGGTGTGGCGAGTTCGGCAACCGCCGTGCTCGTCGGTTATATCGCCGCCGGGACGCAGCGCATGCGCATCGGCTCCGGCGGGGTGATGTTGCCCAACCATGCGCCGCTGGTGGTGGCCGAAGCGTTCGGCACCCTGGCCGAGTTGTATCCGGGGCGCATCGACCTGGGCATCGGCCGCGCCCCGGGCACCGATCCGTTGACCCTGCGCGCTTTGCGCCGCGACCGTATCGAGCGCGAAGACGATTTTCCGCGCGACCTGGACGAGTTGCAGCGCCTGCTCGCCCCTGCAGAACCGGGGCAAAGACTCGTCGCCATTCCCGGTGCCGGAACGCAGGTGCCGATCTGGCTGCTGGGTTCGAGCCTGTTCTCTGCCAGGCTGGCCGCGCAGCGCGGCTTGCCGTATGCGTTCGCCTCGCACTTCGCGCCGCGGCTGCTGCATCAGGCGCTGGCGCTGTACCGCGAGGAGTTTCGGCCTTCGGCGGCGCTGCGAGCGCCGTATGTCATCATCGGTGTGCCTCTGGTTGCCGCACCGAGCGACGAGGAAGCCCGATTTCTCGCCAGCAGCATGCAGCAGCGTGTCCTGGGTATCGTCACCGGGCAGCGCGGCAGACTCCAGCCGCCGCTGCCCGACTATCTGCAAAGGCTTGCCCCGCACGAGCGCGCAGCCGTCGACGATTTTCTCGCGCTGGCGGTGATCGGCGGGCCGCAAACCGTGCGCGAGCAATTTGCCGCACTGGCGCAGTCCACGCAAGCCGACGAATTCATGCTGGTGTGCGACGTGTACGACCCGGCGCTGCGATTGCGTGCGCTGGGCATCGCCGCGCTGGCGATGCGCCCGGCATCGTGCCGGCGCGGGGGCGGGGTGCGCCGTATGCTGTGAACCACCGCAAAAAGCTGCATCCCCCTCTTTCTGCCATGACCGCCGACCTGTTTGCCCGCCGTCCCCGCCAGTTCAAGCCCTTGTCCGGGGTCAGGGTGACCACTTTGGCGCTGAATCTGCCTGGGCCGGTGGCCGCGGCCCGATTGCGCGCACTCGGTGCCGAAGTGCTGAAAATCGAGCCTCCCGGCGGCGATCCGATGCAGGCGTTGTCTCCGGCGCTCTACCGAGCGATGCATCGCGGGGTGACCGTGCAAACCCTCGACTTGAAAACCACGGCAGGGCGGGCGGCGCTCGACGCCCGGCTGCAAGCCAGCGATCTGCTATTCACCGCGTTTCGCCCCGCGGCACTCAAGCGCCTCGGGTTGGAGCGGCGGGGGGTGTCGGCCCGCCATCCGCACCTGAATACCGTGCGCATCGTTGGCTATCCCGGCAGGCGGGCTGGCCTGGCCGGACACGATCTGACGTTTCAGGCCGAGGCCGGACTGATCGGCACGGCGCAACTGCCCAGCACCCTGTTGGCCGATATGACCGGCGCGCTGCTCGCCGTGGAGGCCGCGTTGGCGGCGTTGCTGCAGTCGCGCCAGCAGGGGCGGGGAGTCTGGCTCGACGTGGCGCTGTCAGAGGCAGCGCGGTTCGCTGCCGTACCACGCCGGCTCGGTATCACCGCGCCCGGCCAGACGCTTGGCGGCGCGCTACCGGCTTATGGCGTGTACCGCTGCGCCGATGGTCTGGTGGCCATTGCCGCGCTGGAGCCGCATTTCGCGCAGAAGTTGCAGCAGGCCGCGCAGGGCGGCACGCGGCGACACATCGCCCAATGGTGCCGGCAGCACAGCGCCGCGCAGCTCATGGCGCTGGCGCAGCAGCTCGATTTGCCGCTGTGGGCATGGACGGCGTGAGCGCAATGGCTGGCGCCTCACGGGAACTCACCGCCAAAATGCGCGCTGTGCTGCAGGGCATCGCGCGCGCAGGCAGGCCGCCGTTGCACAGCCTCGGCCCCGAGCAGGCGCGCGCCGTCTACGACCGCATGGCGCAGGTGCTCGATTTCGCCCCGGCGCCGCTGCCGCTATGCGAAGACCTCGACTGCCCGAGCCGAGATGGCAGCCGCCTGATGCTACGGCGGTACAGCGCGCGCCCGGCCGACTGGCGGGTGCCGCAGCCCGCACTGTTGTATCTACATGGCGGCGGCTTTGTCGTTGGCAGCGTGCGCACACACGACGCCTTGTGCCGCCAGCTGGCGCTGCGCTCGGGTTGGATGGTGTGGTCGCTGGACTACCGCCTCGCTCCGCAATACCGCTTTCCCACGGCATTCAACGACAGTTGGGATGCGCTGCAATGGCTGGCTGCGCACGGTGCGCTGTTCGGCGTAGACACGAACCGTCTGGCCGTCGGCGGCGACAGCGCGGGCGGCACGTTGGCCGCGGCCTGCGCCCTGGCCGCGCGGGATGCCGGCTTGCCGCTGGCGCTGCAGTTGTTGTTCTACCCCGGCATGGGCTGCGCCCACGACACCCCCTCGCAGCAGCGCTATGCCAGCGGATTTTTGCTCGACCGGGAGCAAATCGACTGGTTTTTCGCGCTATACCTGCGCAGCCGCGACGATTGCACCGACTGGCGGTTTGCGCCGCAGCACGCCGCTAGCCACCACGGGCTGGCGCCGGCGTGGCTGGCGGTGGCCGGATGCGACCCGCTGCGCGATGAAGCGCTGGCGTACGCCGAATCGTTGCGCCGCTCTGGCGTGCCGACGCAGGCGACGCTGTGGCCGGGGGTGACGCACGATTTCGTCAAAATGAGCCGGGCGCTGCCCGAGGCGACGCAGGCCGTGGAGTTGGCGGCGCAGGCCTTGCGCGCTGTGGCGGTTCAATCCGGTGCCGTGAGCGCGTAGGGCAGGGTGCCGAGCTCCAGCGCCGGGCCGGTGGGCTCTTGCACGTGCAGGCCGGCAGGCTGGGCCAGGGCGATTTTGATTTCGGCCAGGGCCCACCAGCGCCCGTCGGCGTCGGGTGCGGCGTTGACCACGAGTCCACAAGGCTGCTGCGCGTCGGCTTCGTGGAACACCTCTTGCCCGGGCTGCAGCGGCGCAGCGCAGGACACGAGGTACATGCGGCGCTTGAGCGTGCCGCGATACGCGCTGCGCGCCACGACTTCCTGTCCTGGATAACAGCCTTTTTTGAAGCTGATTCCGCCGATGAGCTCGAAATTCACCATTTGCGGCACGAAAGCCTGTTGTGTCGACGCAGTGATGTGCGGCAACCCGGCGCGGATGTCCTGCAGCGCCCATTGCGCTAGAGGAAGCGCCGGCAGCGCGGCGACGGCACGGTGCAACTCCATCTGCGCCGGGTCTGCGCAGGCGGTGAGCAGCAGGCAGCGCACTGAGGCGTCGGCCTGCGGCAGGCGCAGCAGCAGGGCACCGCCATCCAGCCGTCGCACGCCCCACGGCAGGGTTGGCGGTGGCCAGCGTGGGTCGAATGCCGCCGCGTCGCTGCCGAGCAGACCTTGGCGCTGCCATTGCGTACTGGCATCGTCGAGCGTGCATTGCAGCCGCAGCACGAACATGCGCAGGCGCTGTAGCGTCTGCGCCGCGATCGAGGCGTCGAGCAGCAGCAAAATGTGCTGCGCGTCTTCACGCAAAGCGATGACATCGGCCAACATGCGCCCCTGCGGGTTGAGCAGGGCCGCCAGCCGCGCCTGGTCGTCCGGCCAGTGCCGGAAATCCTGCGTGAGCTGGGCGTGGAGCAGGTCCACGCCTTGCGGCCCGCTGATGCGCAGCACACTCAGGGAATCGAGAGAGCAGGAGGACGAAATCATGGCGGTCGACGGCGTTGACCCCCATGAACGGGGGCTGGGCTAGTATAGAAAGATTGACTTCGAAGCGCGCGCAGCCGGCAGTCGCCGACCGCGGCGCATTTTTCACACTGCTGCTGACGTGCGCCTTTTGCGAAATCTTTTGTTGTTCGGACTGCCGATCCTGGCTTTGGCCGGCGGCGGCTTCGCTTGGTGGGCCAACGCCCCCATCGCGCTGCGCGAAAGCCCGCTGGATTTTTCCGTGCGTCCGGGTAGCTCCGCGCTTTCAGCCGCGCGGCAAATCCGCGAGCAGGGTGCGCAGTTGCAACCGCGTTTGTTCTACTGGCTCGCCCGTCTGAGCGGCAAGGGCGGCGAACTCAAAGCCGGCAGCTATGAAATCACCCAGGGCATGACGCCGTGGCGGCTGCTCGAACGCATGGCGCGTGGCGACCAGACGCTGCTGGCCGTCACCATTCCCGAAGGCTGGACGTTTGCCCAGATGATGCAGGCGCTGAACACCGCGCCGGGGCTGGATCATGATGCTGCTGGCCTGACTGCGCAGCAACTCATGCAGCGTCTGGGGCACCCGCCGACACCGCGCCGGAAGGACAGTTTTTTCCTGATACGTATCTGTATGCGCGCAATTCGTCCGAGTTCGACATCTTGCGCCGCGCCTATCAGGCGATGCAAAAACGGCTGGCCGCCGCCTGGGCGCAGCGCGCGCCCGATCTGCCGCTGAAAACGCCGCAGCAGGCGCTGATCCTGGCGTCGATGATCGAAAAAGAAACCGGCGACCCGCGCGACCGCGACAAAATCGCCGCCGTGTTCATCAACCGTCTGCGCGCCGACATGCCGCTGCAAAGCGACCCCACCGTGATCTACGGCATGGGCGCGCAATACCAGGGCAGATTGAGCAAACGCGACCTGCAAACCCTCACGCCCTACAACACTTACGTCATCAATGGTTTGCCGCCTACACCGATTGCGCTGCCGGGGGAGGCGGCGCTGCAGGCGGCGTTGCACCCGGCGCCGATCAAGGCGTTGTACTTCGTTGCCCGAGGTGACGGCAGCAGTCAGTTTTCCGACACCTTGGCGCAGCACAACGCCGCAGTCGCCCGCTACATTCTCAAAACTCCATGAGTGCACTCAATCCCTATCGTCCCGGTTTGTTCGTTGCCTTCGAGGGGATCGACGGCGCGGGAAAATCGACGCAATTGCAGGCTGTGGCCGATTTTTTGCAGGCCGCAGGCCGCAAGGTGTTGCGCACGCGCGAGCCGGGCGGAACGCCGATCGGAGAAAAAATCCGCGAGCTGTTGCTGCACGAGTCGATGCGCGCGGCCACCGAGGCATTACTGATGTTTGCCGCACGGCAGGAGCATGTGTTGCAGGTGATCGAACCGGCGCTGCTACAGGGCACCGATGTGGTGTGCGACCGCTTTACCGCCGCAACGCTGGCCTACCAGGGCGGCGGCAAAGGCATCCCGACGGAACGGCTGCAGGCGCTGGCGCGCTGGGTGCACCCCGGCCTTTGCCCTGACTGCATCATTTTGCTCGACGTGCCGCCCGAGGTGGCAGCGCAGCGGCTGGCTCAGTCACGCCAGCGCGACCGCTTCGAGCGGCAAAACGTCGAGTTCTTTGACCGCGTCCGGTCGCATTATTTGCAGCAGGCCAAGGCCGCGCCCGAACAATGGCTGGTGGCCGACGGCACGCAACCGCCGGAAGTGGTGCAGGAGAACATCATTCAACACTTGAGAAAAGTTCTTCAACGTATTGATGCGCAATGAATCTCGCCTGGCTGATCCACGCGCCAAGCGGTTACGGCAAATGGCCGGCGCTTCACCAAGCCGCGCAGGCGCTGCTCTGTGAGGCGCCGCTGGCGCAGCCGGCCGCAGCAGGCAGCGCTGCAGCGCGCCTGCCGCTTGCGCTGCGCCAGACCACGGCCTGCGGCCGCTGTGCCAGTTGCGCGTTGATGGCTGCGGGCACGCATCCGGATTTCGTTGCGGTCGTGCCGCTGGCGCTCTGGCCCGTGCTCGGTTTGAGCCCGGGGGGAGAAGACGACATGACGGCCGACGCCGGCAAAAA
>JBFXEK010000057.1:0-7393 GCA_050180155.1 Thiomonas sp.
TTCGTCGGGGCGTAGCGCAGTCTGGTAGCGCATCTGCTTTGGGAGCAGAGGGTCGCCGGTTCGAGTCCGGCCGCCCCGACCAAAAAATCCTTCAAAAACAACAAGATAGAAGAAAAGGCCATTTCGCCATCATGGGAATAAATAGGGTCAAAAACGGGCTGTTTTCCCTCGTGATTCCCACTAGATTCCCACTGATGCCCGATTAGTCCGGGTAATATTCCCACCAGCATGCAACTTGCCATGAGCAGCGACACCGATAACCTCATCCTCGAACACCTCAAGCGGTTCCAGGGCGAGTTGGCCGAGGCCCGCGAGCGCGACCGGGAAATCCTTGCCCGGCTCTCGCACATCGAGCTGGGCATCGCGCGGATTGCCCGCGACGAGGCAAGCAACTATGCCGAGATCGTCGAAGATCGGCGGGTCATCGACCGGCTGCGCGAACGCTTGGAGCGCATCGAACGCCGTCTCGAACTGTCGTAGCGGCTCTATAAGCCGATTTCATGCCGTCCCGCTATGGAGATATATGCTGCGCACCGATCGCCGCTCCTGCGCCGTTTTAAGGCCATTAGCGGGCATGTTTGATACCGAGCATGCCGCGCGATGTGGTGCGCGTGCTGGTAACTCGCCGCCATGCTGCCCCGCCGCAGCTTGCCAGTCGGGTTTGGTTGCGGGGGGAGCCGCCGCAGGCGGGGGGCTGCTAGGCCCCCGGGGGGTCGAGTCCGCGAGCACCGCAGCCCCGCAGGGGCGAGGCGCGCAGGAGAGGGGGCGGCATGCCCCCTGCGGACTGGGGTCGTCAAGGCCGCAGGCCGTGATTCCCCCGCCCGCAGGGTGGGGGCTGGATATCGTACTTCCCCGCACGTCTCCGCCGGTGGAGTTATCCACAGAATCGGGCGGTTCAACCGCGCGCGCACGCGCGCACACTGAAAAACCTAAACCTACACTGAATAAACCTGAACAACCGGGCTTTTGCTGCACGCTACCGGGCTTTTGCTGCACGCGCCGGGCTTTTGCTGCACGCTACCGGGCTTTTGCTGCACGCCCCGAGAAAACCCTAATAGGGTAAACCCTTAGATTTTTACATTCAGTAGCATAGTTATAAACAGGTTATCCACAGCCTCATATCTCCACGCGGGCAAGAAAAAACCCGCCGAAGCGGGTCGAAAACCCGCCGAAGCGGGTCGAGGAGCGCCATGCAATCAGTCTTTTTTGCGGCGAACCCTGCGCCTGCTCTTATCGTCCGTGGCTAACACCACACCGGCGCGGTCGAGGTTGCCCGCGTCCTGCGCCAGTTCGCGGCGGCGGTGGCGTAGGCTCACGGAATCCTGCTCCCCTGCCACCGCGCCGATCAGCCCGTCGAGCATCCACCCTGCGGGCGGCGTGACCTGATGCGATAGCACGAGCCGCGTCACTGCCTGGCTGATGCCGTGCCGCATGGCTGCCACCGGCTGCGGGTCGTGGTAGAGCCATACGTCATCGTTGAGCAACCGGCAAAGGGCTTGTCCGAGGTGGACGCCCCAGAGCTGACGTTCGACCACGACCCCGCCCGGCCCATCGATGGGCTGGAACTTCATGTTCACGTCGTTGATGAGGTGTCCCCAGCTTCGCAAGTGGCTGGGCTTCTTGATATCGACAAAGGCGTCCATCAACTCGCGCACGACCTGATGGAACGTCTCCGTGCTTTCCTGCCTTGCGACCCGGCGCACCTCTGCCGGGTCGACGACCAGCAACACCCCGCCATCCACGCCGCGGCGCGTATCCGCCGCGTGGAGTCGCCCGCACCGCAGGATGGCTTCAAGCACATCGAAATGCATTTGCCCCAGTTTGCCGGTGACGGCCACCTTGCCCCATGCGGAATCCAGCACTTCGGTTTTGCGCTCCGGGCGGCGCGTGGGCTGAAAGATGCGCAGGCGCGCCATGTGCGCGGTGCTCGTCGGCCCCCGCCCGCCGTGGATGATGAGCTTCTCGATGAGCGATTGCCGCAGCGCGGCCATTTCCGGGGTTTCATCGGGATGGCGACGGTTTGCGGGCGGGTTCAAGTCCGGCAATTCGGCGGCGGGCACTGGCAGCGCCGCCGACTGATTCACGGCGCGAGCGCGTGCCTGCGCGGCCATTTCTGTGCAGAACTGGCGCAACTCAGGCAGCAGGTCAGCCACGGAGCGCATAGGCCCCGCTGGTGGGCGGCGATTTTCCATGATCGCCGCTCAAAAAATGGCGCCTGCCCGGCGCGGTCTGCCGCTCTTACGGGGCGCGGCGGCGGCATTCTGCGGCGCGGGTTCTTGCGCTGGCAGCATGCCCGCTGCGCGCATCCACGATTCAAAGTCATGCGCGGTCACACAGCGAAACTTGCCGATCTTGAGCGTGCGCAGCGGTGGCAAGCCTGGGAATTCCACGCATTGCGTGTGCAGGTTCAGATTGTTTTGAAGGGTCTTTTTCTCGAACGGCAGCCCCGCCGCCTGTAGCTCGTCGAGGCGATACAGCACTTTTTCCATGATGTTTGTCTCGGTCAGCGCCTTGCGGCCCTGTCCTGACTCTGCGGACTGGGCCCCGTTGCTTCCTGTCGGGCTGTATGTCTGCCCACGCGGTCAATCACCGTCCGCGGATTCGCCCGCGCTGTCCGTCCAGTTACACCCGACGGCTTCGGCTTCGCCGTTGACCAAATCGCGCAACTGGGCGATACGCATCGCGCAGTCACGCGCCACGATGGCAAGGGACTGAATGTCTCGCTGTCTGCACGGCGGCTGCTTGTCAGTCTTTTCCGCTGCGATCTGAGCCAGTGCGTTGCCGACCATGTGCAGGATGATTTCGGTCGCCCGTGTCTCGCTCTGCACCAATGCATCCACGTCACGCAGGGCACGCTGAGCGTCCCGGCTGCTCGGCGTTGCCTCGTCCGTCGCCTTTGCTGTTCCTGCTTCTTGTTCAAGGGCGTGCTGCGCTTCGCTGGCGGCGTCGCCTTCATCGTCGTAGCCTGCGCCCGAGCACAACGGCGTACCTGCGGCGTCCATCAGCCGCCATGCCCACTGACCGGATGCCCCCCGGTAAACGTGGGCCGTCAAGCCGTCGCGCTTGATGTCGAATTCATTGGGCAGGTCGGCGCTCATGCTGCACCTCCTTCCCGCAGTTCGCTCACCACGGCATCTAGCGCCTTGGATACATCCCACGCCTGCGCTCCCGCCCGCTGGATCGCATCCCGAGCATCGCCGGTCATGCTCGCTTCGAGGGCAAGAGCTTCCAGTCCGTAAGCGTGGATCTTCGCCAGCAGGCGGCACCAGAGCAGCCCGTACCAGTCAGGGTGTTCGGCCATGATGCCCGCGATCAGGCGCGGTATCTCCTGCGCGAATCGCATCTCTGCATGCAGCGCATCGAGGTAATCGCCGCGCATCTGCAAGGCCAGCAGCGATAAGTCCTGCGCATGCGCCCGCGCCCGTTCCAGAGCGCGCAACAGTGAAGGGGGAAAGGTCGAGGAAAGGCCCGCATCGCCTGCGGGTACAACCGAGCCATTGCGGCCCGCCGGGGTGGTCATGGTCATGCTCCTTGTGCGGTATCGAACCGCCGCCCGCTGTCAAACGGGTGGGGCGGAACCTGACGGGTTGACAGACCGGGCACAAGGAACCGGCGAGCCTTGCGGCTCCCCATCAGGCCCGCCCCGTGGAGCATTGCCTGACGCGCAAAACAAAGGCCGCGGGTCTGTGTGGACGGCGCGGCCTGCTGCTTGCGCCTTGTGCGTTCCGGGCTGTCAAACCCGATCTCTTGCGAGATACCCTAAACCCTAACAGGTATCATCGGGGCGGTCAAGGGGTCAGCGGTCAATGTCCCGCTCCTGCTGCCGCGCCGCCTAGGCTACCGCTCTAGCCCGCGCTGCCGCTGCCTCTCCCTGGCCAACCCCTGCACCTGCCGCATGAGGTCGGCATAGCCCCCGCCCAGCGCCTTGCGCGTGCGGTCATTGGCGGCGGCCACGTCCCCGCCCTGCTTCTCGACGCGTTCCATGCCTTGCATCCAGTCCTGCGCGGCGCGCCTGCGCGCCTGCGGCGTGGTGGCCTGCTGCCATGCCTGCACGGCGGCATCCACTGCCCGATAGTCAGGCAGCGCAGCGGACTCTTGATGTTTCAAGGGCTTATCGTGTGCAGGCCGGGAGTTTTCCCCAACCTGTGGGGATAACCCACGAGCCGCCTGCTCCTCGGCTTGCCGCGCTGCCGCATCCTGCACCACGGCTTGCAAGTCGGCATCGGCCACGGTCAGCCCTATGCGGGCGGCTTCCCGCGCCGCCCGTTCGCGGAATTCGGCGCTGCCGGTGATGGTCAGCGGCTTGTCCGGGCTGCCCCATCCCTTGGCCTGCGCCATGCGTAGCGCGGTGTAAATCTCGGTGTCGTTGGCCTGCGCGCTGGCGGGTCTGATGCGGTCGCCGGTGTCCATCACGCCGCCGCCGTGCTTGAGGTCAAAACGCAACCCCTCACGGGTGCGGCTGACCCGACCGAAGGCGGCCAGTTCGGCGGCGATCTTCTGCTCATATCCCGCGTCGGTGAGCACCTGCGTGCGCCATTTCACCCAGTCGCGCATCGGTGCCGGTGCGGTGATGCCGTCGCGCCGGTCGGCGGCTGTCTCGGCGTCGGCGCGGTCGTCGGCTGGCGTGCGCGCTGCCTGCCGCGTTTCCTGCTCGCGCAATTCGCCCTCGATGCGCTGCAACTCGGCTTCGATGCGCTGCCGCTTGGCCGCTTCGACCCGCTGTCGTCTGCGCCGTCCCGGTCGCGGTTCGGTGGCCGGTTCCCGGTCGATGGCCGCGCCGCGCCGTGTCATCGACGTGGCGGCAAGTCCGAGGCGTGGCGTTGTCTGCCGGTCGGCCCCCTGCTCGTCCAGGCTTCGGGAGTCGATGCGTGCCGCAACTCCTGCCCGTTCGAGCGCCCGGTTGGCGTGCTGCTCCCATAACTTGCGCACGTCGGCCACTTCATCGGCTGCGGACGGCAACCCCATGCCGCGCCGCTTCGTGTCCGACAGTTCGATGCTGGCCTTGTCCTTAAAACCATCCGGGCCGAGCTGCCGCGTCGTCAGCAGGATATGCGCGTGATGGTTGCGGTCATCGCCGCGTCGGCTCGGCGCATGGATGCACACGTCAGCGGCCACGCCGTAGCGCTTCACCAGTTCGCGGGCGAACCCATGCGCGAGTTCGCGCCGCTGCTCTGCCGTGAGTTCAGCCGGGAGCGCAATCTCCCACTCGCGGGCGATGCGCGCATCCTTGCGACGCTCGGCGGCTTCGGCGGCGTTCCACAACCGGCCCCGGTCTGCTGCCCACTGTGGCGCACCATCAGGCAGGAAGATGGCGCGCGATTCGATGCCACGCTTGCGCGAGTAGTCCGACACCTCGCCGGTGCGCTCATCGGTGAGCTTCAACCCGGCCCGATAGGCCGCCACCGCGATGGCCGAACGGCCCGCGCTGCGTGCAACGGGTTTGGTGGTCGCGTGATAGATCGCCATGCACATGCTCCGGGGTTGATGGTTTCAATCCGCACCCGGTCAGTGGCCGGGTGAAACGTCGCATCGCGGCGCCGGTTTCGGGGTGCGGGGGTGTCCCCCGCCACGCTGACTTGCCCCCGGCAAGTCGTAAGCGTGCACTTTGTGTTCCCCTGCCGTCGCTCCCGCGCTGTCCGTGTCCGCAAAAATCGCGGCGCTCATAGTCCTACTCTGCGCGCTGGGGTCAAGTGTCCCCACCCCGCAGAGTCAGGGTAGGGCGCTACGTCGCGCCGTCACTCTGGAGCCGCACCATGTCCGCAGATAACGCAACCGATCCCCATCGCCGCATCGCGCAGCTACGCGCAGAACTGCGGCAACTCGAAGCCGCCGAGAAGCGCCGCATGATGCGCGCGAATGAAACCCGTCGCCGCATCCTGATCGGTGCCGCAATCATGCACAAGATCAACGCCGGAGAATGGCCGCGTGACAGGCTGCTGACGATGCTCGAAAGCTATCTGACCCGTGACCGTGATCGGGCATTGTTCGATCTGCTGCCGATGTCGAAAACCGCCACGAAACCGGCCACGAAACCGGCCACGGCCAAGCCTGCGCCGCAGGTTCCCGCTGCTGCCTCGTCAGGCGCAGCATTGGAGCGCCCCGCATGGGCCGACGGGTCGGATTTGATGCACGGCGAAACCGAAGCCGACTACATCCTGCGCAAGCACATCGAAGGGCCGCCGCAGGGCTGGAAGTGATGCCGCCGGTCAGCCCAGCCTGGCCGCGAGTTTTTGCGCTTCGATGTGCGTGTACCGCTTGAGCATGGACAGGCTCTTGTGGCCGGTCATGCTCGCCACTTCCATGACGCCTAGCCCCTTCTCGAACAGCCGCGAGGTGGCCTCGTGGCGCAGGTCGTGAAAGCGCAGATCGGCGAGGAATGCAGGGTCAAGCTGGACGCCACGAGCCGCGCAGTCGGCTTCATACATCGCGCGGGCGCGTGCCTTGCAGCGCGCCCAGGTTTTCTCGAAACTGTCAGTCGCGGCCCACCCGAACACCCGGCCATCGAGCCGCCGGGGCAGGGCTTGCAGCGCCGCCACTGCCGCACTGGACAACGCCACGGTGCGGCTTTCGCCGTTTTTGCTGCGCGGCAGGTGCGCCGTGCGCGCGGTGAGATCGACATAGCGCCACTCCAACGCCAACAGTTCGCCCAGTCGCATCGAGGTTTCGACCGCAAGGGTGATGATCTGCGGCAACCCAACGCGCGAGCGCGCCTGCTCTGCCGCGCGCAGCAGATAGTCCAACTCGCCGGGCTTGAGCCGCCGATCGCGGGCATTGTCCCGCGCGGGCTTGCGCACGCTGCGCACCGGGTTTCCAGCGGGCAGGCTGATGCCCATGTCCTGCTCGGCATAGCGGAAGATGCCCGACAGGGCCGCGAGGAAGTGCACGACGGATTGCGCGGCATACCCTTGCGCCAGCAGATCATCCCGCCACGCGGCCACGTCCACGCTGCGCACGTTGGCCAAGAAATAGGGGCCGAACCGCTCGACGGCTCGCCGCACTATCGCCGCCGCGCTGTGGTCGCGCTTGTGCGCCGTGACCTGCTCGGCATAGCGCGCCGCCACCTCTGCTACCGTGACCCGCTGCGCATCCTGCCGCAGCACAGCGAGATTGCCCCGCTGCAATTCGCGTTCGACTTCACGCGCCCACGCTTCGGCATCGGCCTTGAGGTCGAAAGTCCGGCTGATCGACGGCATCCCCTTGCGCCGCACCTGCACAAGCCAGCCGGTTTTTCTCTGTTCGATGTAGGCCATTCCACATCCCCGATTCCCACTGTATTCCCACAAATGCCCGTGATGCAGTGCAAAAAATCAAGCATTTACAAGCGATTAGATGTTATTTTATTTTTGCTTTGGGAGCAGAGGGTCGGAGGTTCGAATCCTCTCGCCCCGACCAA